>JADHRO010000135.1 GCA_016777395.1 Chitinophagales bacterium
GATGGTCAGACTATTCTTGACATAGCAGAAGAAGGTGGATTTGACTTCCCTGAAGTAGATGATATTGGGACGCATTCCTTCATGAACTATAAGGAACAACATATAGAACATATCTTAAAATTACCTTTGGTAGATAAAGATGCTATTTCAAAAGCAAACTTTAGAATTGTAGTCGATGCAGTAAATTCTAGTGGTGGAATTTACGTACCTATGTTACTTAAAGCTTTGGGAGTAAAAGATATCATAGAGCTCAACTGTGAACCTACAGGTTTATTTGCCCATAATCCAGAACCATTAGCTGAGAATCTAACAAGTTTGTCCAATGCTGTGGTTAGAGAAGAAGCAAGCTTAGGTATTTCTGTAGATCCTGATGTAGATCGTCTAGCCTTGGTCAATGAGGATGGTGATATGTTTGGTGAGGAGTATACGCTTGTCGCAGTTGCGGACTATATCTTACAAAATAAAAAAGGAAGTGCGGTTTCAAACCTATCCTCATCAATGGCCCTAAGAGATGTCTGTGAAAAACATCAATCAACATATCATCCAAGTGCCGTAGGTGAAGTGAATGTAGTAGCGAAAATGAAGGAGGTTAATGCTGTAATTGGAGGAGAAGGCAATGGGGGTATCATATACCCTGAATTACATTTTGGGAGAGATGCCTTAGTTGGCATTGCATTATTCTTAAGTCATCTCGCCAAAACAGGCAAAAGCATTTCATTTTTGCGATCTACCTACCCAAACTACGAAATGATTAAGGGTAAGATTCCCTTAGAGGCTCAAACAGATGTTGACGGTATTTTAGCAAAATTGCAGGCTAAATACAGTAACTTTGAAATTAACACAGTAGATGGCCTTAAAATAATCATGCCGGATGGATGGGTCATGATTAGGAAGTCTAATACGGAACCTATTGTTCGTGTTTATGCTGAAAGTGACAGTAGTACTGTTGCTAAAAACATCGTTAAACAAATAAAAAAAGATATTAAGTCTTTCGAAGGATAATGGACATGCAAATTTATTTAGATCATGCAGCATCTTCGCCATTGCATCCCAAGGCTTTAAAAGCAATGATGCCCTATTTAGGATTGTCCTATGGTAACCCTTCATCTGTTCATTCTTTTGGCAGAAAACAAAAAGCTGCGATAGAAAATGTACGAAAATCAATCGCTAATCACTTAGGAGCTAAATCCTCAGAAATATACTTTTGCTCAAGTGGTACTGAAGCTAATAATATAGCCCTTAAGTTGGCCGTACAAGATTTAAACGTTGAGCGGATTATTACATCCCACGTAGAGCATAAATGTGTTTTAAATACGGCAAAATTCTTAAAGGATCAGCACAATATCGAAGTTGAATACCTTGATTTAGGAATTTATGGACAAGTTGATTTAAACCATTTAGAAAAGTTGCTTCTCAAGAGTAATAAAAAAACCTTGGTTAGTATTATGCATATTCAGAATGAATTGGGCTCCATCAACAATATCGATAGAATAGGAGAACTATGCAAACAAAGCGATGCGTTCTTTCATTCAGATACGGTGCAAAGTATTGGTCATTATTCGCTTAACTTAGAAAACTTAAATATATCCTTTCTATCTGCTTCGGCTCACAAATTTAATGGGCCCTTGGGCATCGGATTTTTATACAAAAAATCAACAATAGCCCTAAGCCCTTGGCTTCATGGTGGTGGTCATGAAAGAAATCTGCGGTCAAGTACGGAAAATGTTCCAGGCATTGTAGGAATGGGAGAGGCACTTAAAATAGCCTATGCTAATTTAGAAAAAGATAAAGCGCAGATTAACAAAATAAAGACCCAATTAAAAAATGGATTACTGGCTATTCATAAGGAGATTTTGTTTAATGAGATTCCCGAAGAAACAACTTATACCATTTTATCTTGTTCGATCCCCAATAGACTCATCAACGATACCTTTACTATTCAACTAGACATGGCGGGAATATCCGTTTCGACGGGAAGTGCTTGTTCCTCTGGAGCAGTTAAAGGTTCGAATGTACTTGAATTCCTTAATCTCAACACTGATTATTCTACTTTTCGATTTAGTTTCTCTACCTTAACTACAAGTAAAGAAATTAACTATGTCTTAGATTTCTTTCGCAAGGAACTAGGGAGTTAATAGTCTTGCAGGTAATCCATTTGCATAAAGAAAGGTATCGCGCTAGTTTTTTGAATCTAAATACTATTTTTGTTAAAAATATAATGACTTGGAACAATTAGATTGGATCATTTTTGGCGTTTATCTTTTATTTGTCTTTATACTGGGAATAGCAGTTTCAAAAAAAGCGAGTACTGGTATCGAATCTTACTTTGTAGCAGATAGAAACGTGCCATGGTGGTGGTTAGGTATTTCTATAATTGCCACAACATTTGCAGCAGATACGCCACTTGCCGTCACAGGTATTACTGCGAAAAATGGGATTGTAGGCAATTGGCTTTGGTGGAGTTGGGCCGCTACCTATATCACAGTAGCTATTTTCTTTGCTCAACGATGGAGAAAAAGCGGTGTTTTAACCGATGTAGAATTTATTGAACTTAGATATGACGGCAAACAAGCAGCATTACTGCGCGGATTTAAAGCTTTTTTCTTTGGTGTTATTTTAAACTGTTTCATTCTCGGCTGGGTAATAACCGCAGCTGTTAGCATTGCAAGTCCATTTATTCAATGGATGGATTTACTTCCAGCTTTGTATCACTTTATGGAAGTTTGGTATCCAAGTATTTTATTGTTTAAAGGAGATTTAAATGCCACCCTTACCATCTTAGCATTATTAATTATTGTACTTACCTATAGCTCTCTCGGTGGCATTAGAGGAGTTATACTTACTGACTTGGTACAATTTGTCATAGCAATGATTACTTCTATTGTATTTGCCTACTATGCAGTTTCTGAGCTTGGTGGCATGCAAAGCATTCAAGACCAGTTAGTTAATATATATGGCGAAACTTCCGCTCGACATTACACTGAATTTCTACCCTCGTTAGACAATCCGCTCTTACCATTTCAAATCTTTCTAATTTACACTCTTGTTCAGTGGTGGGTTAGATTTGACTCCGATGGAACTGGGTATATTGCTCAACGAATCAATACGGCAAAATCAGCTGCTGATGCGCAAAAAGGTTCTTTACTATTTGCCATTGCTTTCATTGCATTAAGAACATGGCCATGGATATTAGTTGGCTTAGTTTCTTTGGTTATTTTTCCCATTGGCAATGAAACTATCAATCACCTCAGCGAAGGCGCTTTAGTGGCCAAAAATAGAGAAATAGCCTATCCTTTAATCATGAAGTTAATTCTTCCTGTTGGACTTTTAGGATTAACATTCACAAGTCTAATGGCTGCATTTATGAGTACTGTTGATACACATTTAAATTGGGGGTCAAGTTATCTAACCAATGACATTTATAAAAGATTTATCAAAAAAGAAGCTGATCAAAAAGAACTAATTAAATTTAGTCGAAGAATGGTCTTACTTATTACACTTCTGGCAATAATAACCGCCTCGCAAATGGACAGTATAGAGGGAGCATGGAAGTTTTTCATTAATGCAGCGGCGGGTTTAGGGATTGCCCAAATTCTGCGTTGGTTTTGGTGGAGAGCTAATGCATATACCGAGATAAGTGCGATGCTTACTGCCATAGCAATTACCTTTTTATTGACTTACTTAAAACCTGAAAATGCTTCCACTCATTATGACACCTATGGACTCGTAATAATCACTTTAATTACCTTAGTCGTTTCTATCATAAGCACGCTATTAACTAAGCAGGTGGGAGAGGAGACTTTGAAATCTTTTGCTGAAAAATGTTTGCCTATTGGATTGTGGAAGGGGATTGTACCTCTAAATCAATCCGGACCTAAATTTTTAAGGACAGTTGTCATGTGGTTGTTAGGAATGCTTGTTAGTTTTAGTGGCTTGTTTGCTGTAGGTCATTTGCTGTTTGGAAGATATATTCTTGCAATTTCTTTAGCAATTGTTTCTATGGTTTCTTTAGGGCTATTGTTTAGAATGATGCAAAAAGAAAACAAGTTCTTTGAATAAATAGTATTTTTGATTCAGATATTTAAAGTATGAAATATACAATTGCTTTGGCTTGCCTTTTTTTCGGCCTATATTCATGGGGACAAGGGACTTATACTCCATTAAATACGGATAGTTATCATGAAATGGATCGTCTAGATATACAATATGGGGAAATTCTTCCTATGCCTCATACCTCAGTAAAACCTTATAATAAAAAATGGTTGGCTGAATATGCGGAAAGTATGTACAACTCAAATATTGACTTAAGCCCACAAACCTCCTTTAATTTAGAATATATCCTGAATGATAACAGCGAATGGGTAGATTCATTCAATGTTTCAAAAAAACCACTTTGGAAAATCATTTATCCAGAAAGAGCATCCTTATTCAGTGTAAATACAAAGGCCTTTACTTTACGGTTAAATCCAGTAGTTCAAATGCATTTTGCACCTGAGTTGGATAATAAACTTACGTTTAATATCGTAAGAGGGTTTGAGTTAAGAGCCTATATTAAAAAACGATTAGGCTTTTACTTTCATTTGGGTAGCACTTTGATGAGATACCCAAGTTTTGTAAGAGATGAGCGAGTGAACAGAACATTCGAGAATGTGCCAGGAGAGGGCTACTTTAAAACTTACAAGGAGAATGGTCAAGATTATTTCTCTACAAGAGGATACATGACCTTCAATGTTATCGAACATCTAGATTTCCAGTTTGGTTATGATAAGAATTTTATTGGGAATGGCTATCGATCTATGCTTCTTTCAGACAATGCTGCAGCTTCCTTGTTTTTGAAAATGAACATACGTGTATGGAAAATAAACTATCAAAGTATTTTCACTGAGTTAACAGGGCAGTATAGTCGTGGCTTAGATAGATTATTGGATAAAAAGTATGGAGCATTCCATCATTTAAATTTCAGTGTAACAAAGTGGTTGGATATCGGAGTATTTGAGGGAGTTATTATGTCCCGTAGTGATGGATTTGAACTGCACTATCTAAATCCATTAATTTTTTATAGAAGTATCGAGCAAGCCTTGGGAAGTCCCGACAACGCCATAATTGGTTTTGATTACAAAGCTAACGTGGCTAAAACAGCGCAGTTTTATGGTCAATTTGTAATGGATGAGTTTAATTTTTCTCAAATTAGTCAATTGAATGGCTGGTGGGGAAACAAATATGCAATACAACAAGGTTTTAAATACATCAATGTTGGAGGAGTGAATAATTTAGATTTACAATTAGAATACAATATGGCTCGACCATTTATTTATACCCACAGTGGAAAAAATGGTCAACAATTAGCTAATTACACCCATTACAATCAAGAGTTAGCTCATCCATTAGGTGCCAATTTCAGAGAAACCATCGGAATTGTTAAGTATCAACCTGCAGGCCTTCCTGAACTAAATCTTCAGCTAAAATATATTAACGCTGTGCATGGTAATGATACAACTGGCAGCTTGTATGGAGGGGATATTTTTCAAACCTCTAATGGGGCGCTGGCTACCAATGAATTTGACAATTGGGTTGGGCAAGGAACAGCTTATAGAACAAACTTTATTGAGTTAATGGCGTCGTATCAATTTTGGCACAATATGTATGCTGATTTCAATGTAAGCTATCGATCTGTTAATAGCGATATTGATGAAGAGGATAGGAGCGTTGTGTGGATTGGCGTTGGATTACGAATGAATGTAGCATTTAAGCCCATGCACTACTAAAAATATATGTTATGAAAATTTATACCAAAACAGGAGACTTAGGAGAAACTTCATTGTTTGGAGGAAAGCGGATATCTAAATCTGACTTAAAGATAGACTGCTATGGTACAATAGATGAGTTAAATTCTCATATTGGCTTGGTGAAGGATGTATGCGAAAGCGAACAACACCCCGAACTAAAAAAAATACAAGAAGAACTCTTTACAATTGGAGCAATTCTAGCT
>JADHRO010000136.1 GCA_016777395.1 Chitinophagales bacterium
TTTCCACGATCGATGCTAAAATAAAAACTTCATTGCTCGACAAGCCTTTATTGGCAGCTTGTTGCAATCGACTCTCATTCCAAAAGCTTTGATGCGCGTGGGTAAATTTAGCCAATAAGGACTCTAAACTCAGGTTCCAATACACTTCGTAAGTGTTTGGCAAAAACAGGCAAGAGATATTGTCCATGTCATACCCCATCTCCGCTATCCTTTCTTCATCAAAAAGAAAGGTGTAGATACTCAAAGAATCTCGCTCAATTTGACTAGCAATTTTCGCAGCTAAGTCCTGCTTAAAAACTATATTATTAATGACCAGCTTGACAGGTGTTTGCATACCTCCTCGAAGGATTGCGATGAGCTCATAGTTTGAAGTACCTTCTTCGATTAAATAATACCCAGGGTAGATATTGTTCTTCAGGTTCATTTTCTCTGCCAGGACTGAGAAAACCCTTTCATTATTGATTAGTTCTTCTTTTTTTAATGTATTTAAAAGCGATTCATAAGTAGACCCTGTTGGTAAATAAAAATCCGTTTGTTGATATACGCTTACCCCAAAACAAAAGGAATAGAGGTTAAATGAGACAAAGCACCCTATTAGGAATAATCCAATAAGGAGGTATTTCATCTTTTTAATCATGGAGCAAATTTAAGGAATAAATCTTTGCTGCACCGCTGGATCGGGAATCATACACGATTCTGTTTTTCCAAACCATTTATATCTATTATTGGCTATGTAGTCGTAGATGGTGTCTCGAATAAATTTAGGGACTAAAATAAAAGGATACAATAAGAAAAAAGGGAAACTCATTTTTTTAGCTACCCGCAAAGCTGCAGTGGATTGGGTGTAAAGTTGATCACCCTCGAGCAAGATAAAAGAATGGAATGTCTTAGGGTCTAATGCGTTTTGCTTGAGTAGGTTTTGTCCAAATTCACCTTGTAAGGAGGCAAATGAAAAGCGAGCATTTTTGTCATACTTGAGTACCCATTGGACGGATGAATTGCACAAATTACAAACCCCATCAAATACTATTACCCTTGGATATTTCATATTACCGTTTGATTAACTTAGCGCGGTATAAATTATTCCCAACGCCGACTTGAAGCAGGTACATACCACTTGAATACTGACCCAAATTAAGCTGTAAATTATTGGTTTGATTCAAAATCAAATTGCCGGAAAGATCATAGACCATAATTGAATTTTCATATCGCTCTTCAGGTAAATAAATATTAAAGATATCTTGGCTTGGGTTTGGATAAACTTCCAAAACACTATTTTTATAAACACTTTGAATACCTGTAGGTGGTTCAAAAGTGAAATCTGCATCTATAACTGCGCGTAGCATAGGAGACCCCCCCTCCGTAATTGTGGATGGTCGCCAAGTACTGCTTGTATAGGTATACATGTTGGCACGTCCTTTCGTGCTGTTTTTATCAAAGCCAATTTGCAAATTTCTAGAGTCGGTTTGCGCCCAACCAATATAGAAATCATCCGTTACCAATATTGGCGTATCAAAGGCATAAGTCACAAAACCATTAACTAAATCAATATAGCTAGGTTTCTTATTTTCAATCACCCCGATTTGATTTTCATATGACAAGGGCTGATTAATCTCCAGACTATCCCAAGCATAAAAACTAAACACTAAATTACTCACGTCCTCATCTATGTTAGAGAAATGAACCTGAATTGCGGCTAAGGTATCTGGATGAGCTACATTAAATTTATAAGCAAATTTCTTTACTTCATTGGGGTTGCCGCTCAAGCCGTATGCTCTTTCAGCAGATCCATCATCATAGGCCATTACTTTATCGAAACAAATTTGACTAAACGTGGTGTCATTAGTAAAAATCAAATTTCTAGACGTAGGATAAATCCCCATTCCTGCATTCAAGCAAATCGAATCACCTTGAAAATTAGGTTTTACAAAATCTGAAATCGGCATAAACACTTGGTTCTTTATTTCTGAGGTTGGATTGAAATTTAATCCGTTCAACTCAAAAATTGTATCGGAATCAAGGGAATCTGTTATGAGCACTGCAATAGGGAAAGACCCCGCGGAAACTCCATTAATTTGTCCATTATCCCGTATTGGAATTTCAATCTCACTGGCAAAAGAATCGGCTCCTACTTGAAACTGACTCCAAGGCAACATGCTATATTTGGACAAGGTATTTGGAAAATCATATAAAAAAGCAACATCTCTTATGACCGTATCTTGTTCTAACAATGATCGGTTTTTATCTAAACGTACATAGTCAATATGCCAGTGGTCATTATTTCCGCTTAAGCTAGCGATGTTTCTAAATCTAAATTGAAAATCTTCATAGAAGTAACGTGGACCAGCAACCAAATTAGTATCTCGAACTTCTACATAGTATTGCTTAAATTTATCTGTAGCTACATCATCAATATTTATGCCCCACACTTTAACCCAATCTTGATCAAATTCATTTTTAAACTCCAGAACCAATGAATCCGGGGTGTTAGGTAAATCACCTCTCCCCTGCGCTTGCACAAAAAAGCTAACAAAAACGGCACTATCATTCATCAAGCCACTCAAATCAATTGGCTTAGATGTCAATACATCTGCATTTCCCACGGGATTAACAACCGAATTATTATACGGTCTTCCAAATTCATTCAAGCCATCCAAGGTTACCACGCCGATTGTAGGTGGATCAATAGGGAAGGTAGTGTTTTGAAAAGCATAATTATCTATCCATTTAGCATTAGAATCAAGTGTTCCAAAATAAATAGCAGCAAACTGAAAACTGCTATCCGCAGGTAGTGCAACAGAGTCCAATTTAGCACCTGATATTGAATCGAAAGTAAATGCATATGCTAAGGGCCAAAAAACCGAGGTATTTGAAGGTGTTGGAAAACATGTAGAAGCGCCAAAGTAATCAACACCTAGTGAAGCATTCACCACCGAATCAACAACATCATTGATGGTGTCATAAAAATAAGTATAACTAGGATTGGTATTAAAATATCCAGTTTGCATGGTGAAGTCTCCATTCTCAATACAGGTGCCTGCTGCATAAAGAGAGGTGTCCGAGATAGTCGTCAATGCAAAGTCATAAGGCCGAAGAGATGGTACAGAAAACTCGTCGATAAATGGCAAAGACAAGGTGTCTGAAGTAAGAACTATGTTTTCATAAACAAAATCGAGTTTAGCTTGTCCAGCATATTGTTGGAGGCTTGAATTTTGACCAATGGGACTTAACCGCTCATTTTGGCCAAAACATAGACCAATCAGGGTAAAACTTAGGAATAATAAAATGACTCTACTCTTCATCTGCATAGTTTATTTCTTGTACTGCATCATTCAAAGACCCCGTTTCACTGGTATCTTTTTTAATAGTTTGTAAACGCTCACTGACCGCTTCAGGTAAATCTTGTTGCAACCAGATATCAATGGTACTTCCTACACGAATAGCCTCATTTCCGTAATTAGGAAGCTGCTTATAAATAACCGCACTTGAAGAATCTATAAGCCCATCCTCCAAATATATTATAGTTCCAAAATTTAAATCAGCATTTAGTAAAAACTCAGCTTCAGCCAATGTTTTCCCTAAAAGTAAAGGCACTTTAACTTTGTTCGCACCTGCCTTTTCACCTACAATCAAATCGATTTTTGTTCCATATTGTGCTTTATCTCCGCAACCTATTTCTTCATCCTCAATAAGCATTTTCAAAATAGGATTTCCTTCCTTTAACTCCTCCAACGGTATGTAATCTATATCACCTATGTCGAACCCCACTTGCGGTAAGCGATCAAATGCTTCCTCCAAGGTCGCATTACCCATTAAACATGGAATCGCTTTAAAAGGCGGTGCCCCTGCATTCAACCACAGATAAACTGTTCGTCCTTTCTTTACTTTAGAATTGGGTGCTGGGTCTTGCTGGATAACGGCATGCGGCAAGAAATTAGGATTAAAAGATGCCGAATCAACAATATTATAATTCAATTCTTTTTCTTGCAGGACCTCTATCGCTTGCTCAATAGTGAGTTCATTTAAGTCGTTTAGAGTTAGGGACTCTCCATGTAAACTGTATAAATCAAACCATTTAAACAAAAGAAGAACAAAAACTAGAAAGGCTATCAAAATAAGCCCTAAGTGTTTCCACAAGGTTTTACTTATTAAAAAGGATAACCATTCTTTCATTCTGCAAAAATATTATTTATTGGGAGTAAAACGGATTTTATTGGCTTTAATTGTTTCCTTTCTGCATTGCATTTGTGATTATATTATCGAAGAATGCGGCTAAGGAAAGACCATGAGCCATAGCTTGCTGCGGCAATAAGCTCGCTTCCGATAAGCCAGGAATACTATTGACCTCTAAAAAGTAGAACTTATTCTCTTTAAAGAAATAATCTATACGTACAGCTCCCGTTAATTTTAATTGTCTATAGATTTGTTTACTCCATTCAAAACAACGCTTCTTTTGCTCCTCACTTATGGGTGCCGGCGTAACTTCTCTTGATTTCCCTAAATATTTAGCTTCATAGTCGAAAAATTCGTTATCGGTTGAAATTTCGGTTATTGGAAAACATACTAATTCTCCTTGGTCCTCTATAAGACCACAAGCTAACTCTCGACCATCTATAAATTCTTCGACGAGAACTTCATCGTCATATTTGAGTGCATTAGTTAAAGCCTCATCAAAAGCACTTGCTTCTTTAACTTTAGAAACGCCATAACTTGAGCCATTTTTATTGGGTTTTACAAATACAGGATAAGTTAATTTATCCTTAACATCTTGAATATTCAATCCATTAGATTTGGTAAACAACAAAGACTTCGCCATTGGAATAGCTATTTCCTTGAGTAATTGCTTCGTGATATCTTTATCAAATGTTATTGCCGAAGCTAGCACTGAGCAAGAGGAATAAGGAACCCCCATTAAGTCCAAATATCCTTGTATTTTCCCATCTTCGGCTGGTGTACCATGAATTGCCAAGAAGGCAACTTCATATTGGTGATTGACTCCTGCAATTCCGAAAGTGTTTAAATCCAAATCATAACGCTTTCCCTGCGCATCTTTTACTTTCCATGGAAGGGATGATATATCCACCAAGTGCGCATCGTATTTATGTGGATCTAAATTTTCCAAGACTACCCGAGCACTCTTTAAAGAAACCTCCAATTCTGCAGATGGGCCGCCAGTTAAGATGGCAAGTTTAATTTTTTGAGACATATTAAATGCTTTACGTTAACAAAAATGCAGTTTATTCTTTTGAATTGACAACATCTAAACGGATAAAAATCCATATCATTTTGAGAAGTGTAGTTTATTGTATGCAAAATATTTGAAAGCAAGCGATGAAAGTTACTTATGATAGTAGATTAGGCAGCAATCATAAGCACCGCCGCGCTTGTGCTTGCTATAGAAATAGCATGGTGATAAATCTTTCATTATATTTAATCCTTAAATACACTAACCATGACCAAACTACAAACTCCTTTAGATGCTTTTTTGCATTGGGAATTACAAACACCCAATAAAATTTTCTTCAAACAGCATATTGAAGGTGATGTGCTTAACTATACCTTTAAAGAAGTAGGCACAGAAGCGAGAAAAATAGCCACTTACTTAAAGTCTTTGAATTTACCAAGACGGAGTCATATTGCATTATTATCTAAAAATTGTGGGCATTGGATTATGGCCGATTTAGCAATTATGATGGCTGATCATGTTTCTATTCCCATCTACCCTACTTTAAATGCGGAAGGGATAAACCAAGTTCTAGTGCACAGCGAATCAAAAGCTATTATCATCGGTAAGCTTGACAATTTTGAGCCACAAAAAAGGGGTATTCCGGATATCCCTAAAATAGGTCTCGGCTTATTTGGCATTCAAGAAGGCGAGCAGTGGGAAGATATCGTTAAAAAT
>JADHRO010000137.1 GCA_016777395.1 Chitinophagales bacterium
AAGTCAACTTACTTTGATGATCGCCACTACGTGGAATACATGTTGGATGAATCTGCGTATAGCAAGGATTAGCAAAAAAAGCTCCCTTTTTGTATGCTTTCCAAGATGCAGTAACATTACTACCCATTGCATTTGTTGAAAGAAAAAAGACATTACCATATCCGCCATTAGCCAATACTACTGCATGCGCAGAGTGTCGTTCAATTTCGCCTGAAATTAAATCTCTTGCTATAATACCTCTTGCTTTGCCATCGACCAAAACTACATCAAGCATCTCATGCCTGTTAAACATTTTCACTTTACCCGTCGCTATTTGTCGGCTTAAGGCAGAATAAGCTCCTAAAAGTAATTGTTGACCCGTTTGGCCTGCTGCATAAAAAGTTCTAGAAACTAAAACGCCGCCAAAAGAACGATTGTCTAACAAACCTCCATATTCACGAGCAAAAGGAACACCTTGGGCTACACATTGATCAATAATATTACTCGACACTTCAGCTAGCCTATGCACATTGGCTTCTCTACTTCTATAATCTCCACCCTTTACCGTATCGTAAAATAATCTATAAATTGAATCACCATCTCCTTGATAATTCTTAGCTGCGTTAATGCCTCCTTGGGCTGCAATCGAGTGAGCTCTTCTTGGGCTATCTTGAAAACAAAAAGTCTTGACATTGTACCCAAGTTCACCTAAAGTTGCTGAAGCAGACGACCCTGCTAAGCCTGTTCCAATAACAATAACATCAATATTTCTTTTGTTAGCTGGGTTTACTAAGTCAATATGACCTTTATGATTGACCCACTTTTCGCTCATTTTCCCTTCAGGAACATTAGAATTTAATACAGACATTTTTATATGGTTTTAGTGGATTAAAAAGTGGTAAAGTGCAATGAAAGCAAAACCAGCTGGAATAACTACACTGTAAAAGAATCCAATTTTTTTAATTACCGGTGTGTATTTCGGATGATTCGCCCCAACAGACTGAAAGGATGATTGAAAGCCATGGTTTGTATGTAATCCTAGAAAGAAGAACGCAGCTATATATATCGCTACACGCACTATACTTTGAAATTTGGCTACCAATTCTTCATGGTAACGAAACTCTCCACTTTCATTTAAGCCAGTCATATTCCCTTGACCATACTTAACAATCATTTCATGTACCCAAAAATCGTAAAGGTGCAGAAGCATAAAAAGCATGATTGCTACACCGGTATAAATCATATTCTTACTTAGTTTCGATCCTCCAGTATGGTTTGAAGAGAAATATTTCACTGGTCGAGCCTTTCTGTTTTGAATTTCTAAAACAATCGCCATTATAAAATGGAAAATAATACCAAACATCAGCACTGGTTGAAGCACACCTTGCACGAAAAAGTTCGTTCCCATAAATTGAGATACCTCATTGAAAGCGGCGGGATTAACTACTGATAAAAGATTAATTGAGAAATGTTGTAGAAGAAAAAACATCAGAAAGAATCCTGACAAAGCCATTAAAATTTTTCTGCTAATAGTGGACAATTTTGACATCTACTTAAATTTTACACAAAGATAATTAATGTATGCCTAGTAATCAAAACTAAGATGACTGAAAAAACTATTTAGAAAATATCTAAATAATTGTATACTCGGCTGCACCCTTATTAACAACCAGCAAAATGAAGATTTGTTCATTAAGAATCAGCAATTTCATTCGTTTCAAATTGTTTGGCAACTTTAGAATAAATCTTTTAAGCAAAGGGCGAAGTTATATCGCAATCCTTAAGCTTGATAATTCTTTTAAGCAGAAAACTAAAGCATTTGTTGTATCCAATGTCAAATGGAACGCATCCTGAGTTAAAGAACAACTTTTGAGGATAATTTTTAATACCTTACAAGGATATGTGCAGCAATACGTCACTTAAGCCTTCCACTCTTGTTAAGCCGGTATCATCAGGGATTTCTTTAGAAGTAACCATAAAACATTCCATTCCAAGAGTTAATCCAAAGCGCATATCGGAAAGTTTATCTCCGACCATAATGGACTTGGTGAAATCAATTTCTGGGAAATCTCGTTTCGCCCACATAGCCATTCCAATCTCTGGCTTCCGACAAGGAGAATCCTCTTCTTCTAAATCCGGACAATAATATATCCGATCAATCCGACCATCTTCTTCACGAACCTCTTCAACTAATTTGTTATGAATCTCATGCAATTGATCTTTGGTCATAAGTTCTTTGCCAACACCTTGCTGATTGGTCACTACAACAATACGACCGATAATCATTCCAAAGTAACGCAAGGCACGATGTACATCAGGTAAAAATTCAAACTCCTCCCAAGATGTCACATAGCCATCTTCAATGTTTTTATTGATTACCCCATCTCTATCGAGAAATAAGGTCCAGGTTTCATCAACTTCAATTGTTTTTTTCACTAAACATTTTTTTTTCAACTAATTCACAAATAATATGTCCCAACAGCAAATGACATTCTTGTATTCGAGGAGTATCTGTGCTAGGTACTTTGACTATTAGGCTACAATTCTCATCTAAGATACTCGCAGTACTTCCTGTAAAAGCGACAGATTCCACTCCCATCTTCTGGGCTTGCATAGCTGCATTAACTATATTGGGAGATTTACCCGAAGTACTTAAAAGCCACAGCATATCTCCTTTCTTAGCTTTTGCCTCTAGCAAACGAGCATAGAGCTTATCAAAACCATAATCATTGGATATAGCAGTCAATGCTGCCTCATTTACATTTAATGCTTCAACGGGTAAAGCTTTACGGTTTAAATAAAATCTTCCTGAGAATTCTGCGGCCAGGTGAAGAGCATCTGCTGCACTCCCCCCATTTCCGCAAATCAGAATCTGATTCCCGGCTTTCAATGTATCTACAAATTTATGGGTAATCTGACCTACACTTGAAAGTAAAGCATGGTCCTGAATCAGGGCCGCTTTAAGGTCAGCGCTTGCTTGAATACGTTTGATGATCTCTTGCATGTCCTTAGTTTATTACTTCTTTTTAGATTTACCGTAATAATTTTTTACAAAGCCCAAAGCTTCTTCTTTCCCCATTAACTTTTGAATCACTGCATAAATCAAACCTGCGCCATAGGCGAAAACTTGAATATTCAAGGTGATAACAGCGTACAAAGCTACAAGGATTTGTCGATGTTTTAAAAAAGCTTGGACAAAAGCAAGTATACAAACTAGAAAATGGCCAAATACAGCAATTTGAAATAAAACATCAAAAACTGGAAAAAATACAGATAATATAAAAAGTACGTTATACATTAATAGTATAAATGCCGGCAAAAAATGAACAGGTTTTAATAACTCTTTATGAGCAGTGCCTAAGTTAATTCGTGCTACTCCCCAATTGAAGATTTGTTTAAAGAACTTCTTAAGGCTAGTTCTCCGTTTGTGATAAACAAAAGCATCCGGTATAAGTCCAACTTTAAATCCAGCTTGATAAACTCGAGCCGAGTAATCCATGTCTTGACCATGACGCAACATGTTCATACCACCTAATTTTTGATACACGTCCCTAGCAATACCCATATTGAAGCTTCTTGGGTAAAACTTACCTATACTTTTTTTCCCTCCCCTCGTTCCACCAGTACCTATGAAAGAGGTCATACTATAGTTGATGGCTTTCACTAAAGGTGAAAAAGATTCATGAGCAGCATCTGGCCCACCGAAAGCATCTAAGGCATTAGCAGTAAGATAATCATCTACCTTTTGAATCCATTCTGGTGGAAACATACAATCTGAATCAATAAAAATGAAATAATCGCTATTCGCGTTTTCCATTCCATAGTTTCTTGCTTTGCCAGGTCCTTGGTTTTGTTGAAAAATTGCTCTAGTAATTAATCCGCTCTCCGATTTATAGGCTTCTATAAATTCTTTAAAGCCATCTGTAGAGCCATCATCGACAAATAGTAATTCAAAGGAATCACGTGCAAAAGGCATTAGCTCAGCTGAGGCTAAAAGTTCTTTAACTTCCCCTAAGCGGTTATAGACTGCTATAATGATAGAATATTTCAATAATTACTTTTTAGGTGTGATTATATAATAAGCGCAAGTGGTCACAAAGTTTCTAAAAAAAGGTATTGAACGAATAATGGGTAACTGCTTTCTGGGTTTAAGCTTAAACTTAATATCATAGTTCGGGTTGATAAGATAAAGTGTTTCATTTAGAACATTCCATTGACTTTTTCGCACGATGCGCTTAAATCCATCAATTGATATACCCGTAACTTTGGTTTGCAGTAAGCCAGCAATTTTATTTTCTGATTCTCCAAATAACTTCAATAAAAATTTATACAAAAAGCTTGGAAGAATATGAAAATAAGGGACTGCGCGAAGAAAACTATTACATCCTTGTTGATGGCCTCCAAATGGCATATACCACGGTGGAAAGCCAAAAAATACTACCCCATCTTCCTTTACGAAATTCAGTAAAAAAGAAATAAATTTCTCTTGGTCAGGGATGTGTTCAATTACATCCCGCATCATAACTAAATCAAACTTACCGAGTTCTTCTGGTTTCGCATTATATACATTTAAATTCAAGAAACTTGTTTTAGAGGTATCTTTACAAAACTTCTGTGTGAATTCTTTGGCATTTTCTAGTTGTCGCTTGTTGAGATCCAATCCAAGTACCTCACATCCTTTATCTATGAAATATTTCAAATTGCCTCCTTCCCCACAACCTATTTCTAGAACTCGCGTATTACTATCTACAGCAAAATGTTTTTGAATATATGGAACAACATACTTTTCCGTAGTATAATCTTGTTCTTGAAAATAAATTTCTCTTTTATTCCTACGTTCAATCATTTCATTTTCTAATGTGAATACAAAGAAAAAAAAAATGTTTTACTTTGTCATGAAATCAATCATATATTAAATGAAAAAGCAAGGTACGTTCAATAAGGATTTATTATATCACTTCATTTCTATTGCCGCAATCCTACTATTTAGTATACTTTTATTTCTTCCACAATTAAATGGGGACAGAATTGTAGCCGGAGATATTGTTTCTTCCGATGCAAAGACAAAACACATCAAGGATTACTTAGCTGATTCTGGCGAACGCAGTTATTGGAATGCTGCTCAATTCTCGGGTGGCCCAATATATCTATTAAACTTAGGGCAAGAAAGTAACCTATTAGCTTATGTCCAGAAGCTTTTTACTCTAAACAATGCAGGCCCAATTGGAATGTTTTTCGGAATTGGATTAATCATGTATCTATCCTTAATCGCATTAAGAGTTAATAAATGGTTGAGTCTCGTCATCAGCTTAGCCTATATGCTGAGTTATGTCTTTTTCACCTTACTTGATGCTGGACACTTTAAAAAGGTTAATACTTTGGCATTCCTTCCTTTGATAGTCTCAGGTCTTATTGTAATTCTTAGAAATGAATACTTAAAAGGTGGTGCTGCATTAGTTTTAGGTGTTGCCCTATCCATCTATTTAGGTCACATACAAATGGTTTACTATACTTTAATTGCACTTGTAGGCTTTGGGGTTCCCTTGTTAGTTTTTGCAGTGAAAGAGAAAAGAATGAATAGATTTGCTCCAGCCATTGGAATTGCAGTAATCATAGCTATGCTAGGAGCTGCTTCAAACTTTGCACAGTTAAATTCTTCTCAAAATTTTTCTAATCAAACCATGCGTGGTGGTGGTGTTCTACCCAAGAAAGCTGCTGACGAACAAATAGAAAAAGCAGGATTAAGCTGGGCATATGCCATGTCTTGGAGTTATGAAGCAAAGGACTTTTTTAACATCGTCATTCCTCGAATAGTAGGTGGTGGAAGTCAAGAAAATGTAGAAAAAGAAAATACT
>JADHRO010000138.1 GCA_016777395.1 Chitinophagales bacterium
ATTAGCTGTACTTAATCATGCAGCCAAAGCGCATAGAAACGCTCAAGAAGTGGCTCTTGAAATTGCTATAGAACGAATTGAAAATATTGGAAAAACTAGACAGCGCAGATAAATGATTTCAAGAAGAATACTTCGAGTAAAGGTAATGCAAGTTCTATTTTCTCACGAGATAAGTGGAGAAGAGCGAACAGATAGTTTAGAAAAAATGCTGTTGATGCGAATTGATAAGACCAAACAATTGTATTATGTATACCTGCAATATCTTATTGAAGTTTGCCAGTATGCATTGGTCGATGCGGCAAAACGTGCAAATAAGCATATTCAAGAAGAAAGTGACGTTAATATTAATACAACGATTGCGCAAATCTCTATCCTTACAGGTATTCAGGCAAGTGAGCACTATAAGCGTCTTTTGACCGCACAAACGGTATCGTCTTTTATTGATCAAAAATTGGTGAAGGAGCTTTTCAAAAAGTTGCAAGCAAGTGTTAAGTATGTTAAATTTTGTGAAATAAAAAAGCATGCGAAAGCTGATGAAGTAGAGATTTTACGCTATATATCTAAAAAAATAATTGGCGCTAGTCAGTCCCTTGATGAGCACTTAGCCGAGTATTTCATGGGATTGGAAGACGACCATTTTATCACTTTGCATAGCTTACAAAAAAAGTTAAAAGACTATGCAGAAATGGACGAACATTTATTCCTAAAATCTTTCCTACTTGAAGTTGAAGATATAGAAGAGATAGAGTTCTCTAAAGACCTGTTAAGTAACAACTTAAATCATCGTGATGAACTAAATAAAATCATTGAACCAAGGTTAAAAAACTGGGATATGGATCGGGTCGCTGTAATGGATATCATCTTAATACAATTAGCGGTAACTGAATTTCTATTTTTACCACACATTCCCTTGAAAGTGAGCCTTAATGAGTACATCGATATTTCTAAAGAATATAGCACTTCAAAGAGCAAAGATTTCATCAATGGAATTCTGGACAAGGTAATGAAAGTGTTAAATGATGAGGGAAAAATTCAAAAATTAGGAAGAGGTTTAATAAACAATTAATAAATTTACAATCAAATTAAAAAAATCAAATTAAAATTATGAAAAAGTATTTATTTGTATCAACAGTAGCATTGGCTACATTTATGTTTTCTTGTAACTCAGAATCACCAGCTGCGGAAGAAGTAAGCACTGAGACTACCATAGTAGAGCCTGCAGTGGAAGAACGAGCTCCAGCTGTTGAACCTGCAGTTGCTATGGCAACAACTATTTTATCAGTTGATAGAATGGAACATGATTTTGGCCAGATCCCTGATGTTGCGCCCGTAGAAACTTCATTTGTTTTAACAAATAATGGCGATAAGCCCTTGTTAATTACAAGTGCTCAAGGATCTTGCGGTTGTACAGTACCTGAATATCCAAAAGATCCAATTGCTCCTGGAGAAAGTAGAGACATGAAGGTGTCTTTCAATCCATCTGGCAAGGAAGGCGTAAATAACAAAACCGTTACGATAACGGCGAATACGGAGCCAGCGACAACAATCATAAACATTAAGAGTGATGTTCAAAAAACAGCACAGTAATGAATTATATTATACTTGCTAGTGAAGGCGGAGGTTTTTTTGCTGATCCTATGAATATGGTACTGATATCAGCAGCGATGTTTGTGCTTTATTTCTTCATGCTTAGGCCCAATCAAAAGAAAGCTAAGCAAGCGGAAGCTTTTATGGAAGGATTAGAAAAAGGGACCCAATTGGTAACCGCATCTGGTATTCACGGTAAAGTGAATCGTATTAATGAGGCGACTATAGATATGGAAGTAGCAAAAAATACCATTATTAAAGTGGAAAAAAATGCTATATCCATAGAAATGAGTGCTGCTTTAAATAAGCCTGCCGAAGCTAAATAACAACTACTAGCACAGTTTAAAATTAAAAGCTCTCTGATCATCTCGGGGGGCTTTTTTTTATGGTTATCCACATTTTTTCCACAAAATATTTGAATATGCCAAGATTAGTTTTTAATATTGAAGATCCTTTAAAATCCAATGAGGTAAAAAAAGGTATTCATTATTCACATTGATATATGTTAAAAGTAGGTATTACAGGGGGAATAGGAAGTGGTAAAACCCACATCTGCCAGTTGTTTCAACAACTTGGGGTTCCTGTCTATAATGCTGATGAAAGAGCTAAAAACTTGATGAACAATGACCCTATTGTAAAGCAAGGTCTTGTGGATACATTTGGTCCTGAGGTTTTTAATAAAGATGGATTAAACCGAGATTTTCTTGCACAAGTAGTTTTTAAAGATAAGGTAAAACTTAAGCAGTTAAATGATATTGTCCATCCCGCTGTTGCTCAAGATACGCAAGCTTGGCACCTCCAGCACAATGACAAGCCATATACCATAAAAGAAGCTGCATTATTATTCGAGACAGGTAGTTTTAAAGAATTAGACAAGACAATCTTAGTGCACGCCAAAGAAGATGAACGAATTCTTCGGGTAATGAGGCGTGACAAAGTGAGTAAAGAAAAAGTGCTAGCCCGAATTAAGAATCAATTCACCGACTTAGTTAAAATGGAACATGCTGATTTCATCATCAATAATGATGGGAATCGGGAAATTGAAAAAATGGTTGAAAAGATTCACTCCTACTTCAACATGGCAGCCATATCCTAGCCTAATTATTTAAAACTAGACGCATATTTAACCGATAACTGCCCGTGTTATATAACTTGTCATGCAAGAAGACTCGCCAAACCATAAATATATCCAGTAAACAAATGAAGCTATTTGAAAACGACTACGAAGAAAATTTACTACCTAAAGACGGAATAGTAAACTATTTTGCTAAGATATTTAACCAAACTGAAGCTGATCATTTTATAAAAAAACTATTAACTAGTATTGCGTGGAAAAATGATGAAGCAATAATTTTTGGGAAGAAAATCATTACCAAACGAAAAGTAGCTTGGTATGGCGAAAAGCAGTTTGAATACACCTATTCCAAAATTACAAAACAAGCCCTAATTTGGACAACTGAATTATTGGAGTTGAAGACCAAGGTTGAAGAAAAAACGGGAGAATCTTTTAACTCCTGCCTACTGAATCTATACCACAATGGAAATGAAGGTATGGGGTGGCATAGTGACAACGAAAAAAATTTAAAAAGTAATGGATCCATTGCCTCGTTAAGTTTTGGGGAAGGGCGCAAATTTTCTTTCAAGCACAAAAAAAGTAAAGAAAAAGTGGGTATTTTCCTGGAGCACGGAAGTTTGTTGGTCATGAAAGCTGAGACCCAACGCCACTGGCTGCATATGCTTCCAATAAGTAAAAAAATCCTTGGACCCAGGGTTAACTTAACCTTTAGAACGATAATCGATTAAAATAAATAGAGCCAGTACTTGCTAATTATGAAATTGATCCGCTTATAATCTACGTAATATATTCCACTATTTTCTCATAAATGAAGTCCAACTCCTCATCAGATATGCAATATGGTGGAAGTAAGTACAAGGTATTTCCAAGGGGACGCAACAGTATACCTTTTTCCAGAAAGAAATAGTTGATTTCATCTCTCACAGCATTCCCATAACCTGTGACAACATCACTCTTCACATCTAAGGCAAGAATAGTGCCCAACACACGAATATTTTCTACTTTAATATTCCCTTTTAAACGCGCCATAAATGATTCGTTTTTGGCTTGAATACCTTTAATTCTATCTTGACATTCTACTTGAAGTAATAAGTCTAAACTCGCATTCGCTGAAGCGCAAGCTATCGGATTGGCGGTAAATGAGTGTCCATGAAAAAAAGTCTTATTCATAAAATGATCCGATAAGAAAGCATCGTATATTTTTGCTGTACAGGTGGTCACTCCCATTGCCATCACACCTCCAGTAAGGCCTTTCGATAGGCACATAATATCCGGCTGCTCCTCGCCTACTTCACTAGCAAAAAAAGTGCCTGTCCTGTAAAAACCTGTCATCACCTCATCGGCAATACAAAGCACCTCATGCTCCTTACACAAAGCTAAAATTTCATCCAAAGTTTCCTTACTATACATCAACATGCCACCAGCGCCTTGAACTAAGGGTTCGTATACAATAGCAGCCACATCATGAGCTTCCACAAGTTGTCTAATCTGTGTGATACATTGATCTGCATTTTTTGCTGGACTTTCCACAAATTCTACATCAAACAAAAATGGAAAGAATGGTTCTGTAAATGCACTTCGACTGCCTACTGACATTGCCCCAAAAGTATCGCCATGGTAACCTTCCTTAAAAGCTATCACTTTAGTCTTTTCTTGTTGTATATTTTGCCAATATTGAAAAGCCATTTTCAAACCAACTTCCACTGCGGTTGAACCATTGTCTGAATAAAAGATTCGCGCTTGATTATCTGGTAAATTTTCCAGCAGACGTTCTGCTAAACTTACTGCTGGCTCATGCGTAAATCCTGCAAAAATCACATGCTCTAAACTTCTTGCTTGTTCAGCTATCTTATCAGCGATATAAGGCTGACTATGTCCATGAAGACAGGTCCACCAACTCGATATCGCATCGATATATTTCTTGCCGTCCTCATCGAATAAATAGACACCCTCTCCTTTTTTCAAACCAATAGGCTTTGGCCCGACTTGCATTTGGGTAAATGGATGCCATACGCTGGCTTGACTTCTTTCAGATAAACTCTTTTTCATTTTTTTCAATTGCTGACAAAGTAAAGATTTCAGATCTTAAAAATCCGTCATCAGACTACTAACATCTATTGTCTTAGATCTAATATTTAATGCAAACATTCTTAGGCTCTGTAAAGAAACGTAAAGCCTCAAATCCACCTTCCCGTCCTACTCCACTATTTTTCACTCCACCGAAAGGAGTACGTAAATCACGCAGCAACCAAGTGTTTACCCAAACAATTCCTGCATCAATATTTTCAGCTACTCGATGCGCTCGTTTTAAATCATTGGTAAATATAGTAGCACTTAAGCCATACTTGGTATTGTTAGCCAAAGCCAAAACCTCTTCTTCTGTTTTAAACTTATTTAATGTTACCACGGGGCCAAAAATTTCATCTTGATTCGTCAAACAATTTGGCTGCAAGCCTTCAATAACTGTAGGAGCAATAAAATAACCATCCGCACATCTCCCTTCCCCCTTTAAAGCTTGACCACCAATTAAAACCTGTCCACCTTCTTCTTTAGCTATTTCAATATGATTTAATACTTTCTCGAAATGTGCTTGTGATACTACCGCTCCAATATTTGTGTCATTTTCTTTGGGATCACCAACTTTCAATTTTGCCACAGCAGTAATAAATTTGTCTCTAAACTCGTTATACAAACTTTCTTGAATGTAAATACGCGATCCACATAAGCAAATCTGTCCTTGATTACTAAAGGAGGCTTTTACACTCGTTGCAACTGCATTAGCCAAGTCAGCGTCATCAAATATAATATTAGGATTCTTGCCTCCTAGTTCTAAACTCAACTTCTTAAACATCGGAGCTGCTGTTCTTGCTATATGCTCCCCAGTTTTGGTCCCTCCCGTAAATGAAACCGCCTTAATTTTTTCGTGTTCTACAATCGCTTGACCAGCAATTGGACCCAGGCCGTGGACAATATTTAAAACGCCTTTAGGAAGCCCGGCCTCAATACAAATCTTTGAAAACAAATAAGCAGTTAAAGGAGTCACTTCGCTCGGCTTAGCTATCACACAATTTCCCGCGGCTAAAGCCGGAGCTATTTTCCAAGTAAAAAGATACAACGGTAGATTCCAAGGAGAAAT
>JADHRO010000139.1 GCA_016777395.1 Chitinophagales bacterium
AGATGTGCTATTAGATCAACCTTAAACGCTTAAGGCATTAAAAAGATAGTGATTAAAGAAATAGAAGGCTGCAACTCCTGAAATGTAACCCACTAAGGCCAACCAGGCTATTTTTTTCAAATACCAAAAGAAGTCAATTTTTTCCATTCCCATTGCTACAACTCCCGCAGCCGAGCCAATAATTAACATACTGCCACCAGTACCAGCTGTAAATGCAATGAGGTGCCAATCCGGATGGTCCATTGCTAAATCTGGGAACATTCCCATGCCAGCAGCAACCAAAGGGACATTGTCCACAACAGCACTGGCAAAACCTAAAATAATAATGAAAAGATCAGTTCCAATAGAACCTTCTACCGATTGCCCAAACTGGAAAATCATTCCTAAAGACTCTAAAGCAGCCACCGTCATTAAAATACCCAAGAAAAACAACAAACTAGGCATCTCAATCTTCCCCAATGCGGAATGCACAGGACTTATATGGCCAGTGTCAGAAGTAGCATCAGAAATCTCAAATTCTCTGTTGGTAATAAGTTCAGCGAAGATCGTAAAGAGGGCAAGAGACAACATCATGCCGACATATGGAGGAAGGTGAGTTAGTGTTTTAAATACAGGCACAGCCACAATTAAAGCAAGTCCTAAATACAACATAAAAGCGGAGTGCTTATTTACTACTTCGTTTTCCTCTGCCGTATCAAAAGTGCCTTGGAAAGCTTTCATTTTGCTTGCCACATAGGTTGGTATAAGCATACAAACCAGCGAGGGCAAAATTAAGTGTTCCATTAACTTAAGGGTAGTAACTTTTTCTCCCATCCACAGCATCGTTGTCGTTACATCTCCAATAGGCGACCAAGCACCTCCTGCATTAGCGGTGATAACAATCAAGCCCACATACCAGATTCGCTCTTCCCGTTTTTTGATCAATTTAGCAAGAATAGATATCAAAACGATTGTAGCCGTTAAGTTATCAATGATAGCAGAAAGAATGAATGCTAGAATGGCAACTATCCATAAGAGTGTTTTCTTTTGATTGGTTTTTATGAATTTTTTAATAGTTGCAAAACCGTCGAAATGATCAATAATTTCAACAATGGTCATTGCCCCTATCAAGAAGATAAGAATCTCACAAGTTTTACCAAAATGGTGCAATAAAACCGCTTCAACAGTACTCTCTTCTAAGCCGTGAGGACTTACTTCAAAAACAGGAAGGTGGGAAAGGGACACAACCGCCCAAGCAAGAGCCATCATAGCTAGCGCAGGCACCAACTTATCTATTTTCAAGTTGTGCTCCAAGGTAATAGCAAGATAACCTAGAATAAATATAATAAGTACTACAAATTCCATTGTTAGATTAATTTGTTGAGGGCGATTTCAAATGCGGTATGGGCAATATTGAGTTTCGAGCTGTTTTTTGCTCGAGCATCTTCAATAGCCGTTTTAATAATTTCAGAAGTATCTTCAAAAATAGACTCATCGGTCATTATCGTTGGCAGGTCATTTGACATTAAGAAGGCAAAAACTCTTGCCATACCACAATTAGAAATGAAGTCAGGAATAATACTAATATGTTGATCTGCATATTTTGCTATAGGACCAAAAAATATTTCGTTATCAGCGAAAGGCACATTTGCCCCACAAGCAATTACCTCAATTCCGGAGGCAATCATTTCATCTACCTGATTTTTTTGAATAAGTCTTGAAGCAGCACAAGGGATAAATACCTCTGCTTCCATTTTCCAGATTGCTTTATTCACCTGTTCGAAAGGAAGCATATTAGGATGACTTAGCTTATTGCCATCTTTTGTCACAAAAAACTCACGTATTTCTTCTAAAGAAAAACCGTCTTTATTCATCAAACCACCATCGCGATCAATAATTCCTACAACTTTTGCACCACTTTGCGCCAGGTAATAAGCTCCAGCAGAACCCACATTTCCCCAGCCTTGTACAATCACTCTTTTACCTTTCAAGCTGCCGCCATAGACAGCATAATAATGGCGAACAGATTCAGCCACACCCCACCCAGTTATCATGTCAGCGACCACATACTTGTTGCCCACTTTTGGGGTATACCTTTCATCTTCAATAACTTGAAGAACACCTCTTCTTAGCTGCCCGATACGGTGAATTTTTTGAGGTTCTGAAGGCTGGAAGTGTCCGTTAAAAACACCTTCCTGTGGATGCCAAACGCCGCAATCCTCTGTTATAGGAATAACTTCATGAATCTCATCAACATTTAAATCACCACCTGTTCCGTAGTAATTTTTAAGTAGTGGAGCAACAGCATGGTACCACCTCTTTAAAACACCTTTTTTTCTTGGATCGTTAGGGTCAAAGTTTATCCCTGATTTTGCACCACCGATAGCGGGGCCAGAAACCGAAAATTTCACCTCCATTGTTTTTGCCAAAGACGTCACTTCGTGTTTATCTAAACCTACGCGCATCCTTGTTCCTCCTCCTGCCGCACCACCACGAAGGGAGTTTATAACCACCCACCCCTCGGCTTCAGTTTCAGAATCCTTCCATTCGAAAACAATTTCGGGCTGTTTATTTTCAAATTTATTCAATAAATCATTCATGGTTATTGCTTTTGGCTTTGCCCTGCAAACCTACGATTTTTTGACATTTTCATCTAAAATAATTCTCAATTTAAAGTAAATGTCTGTTTTTGAGGAATATCAACTGATTTTTTAGAAAACTTATCAGTACCATATTAGAATTTTCAAGGCAAGGACAATACCTTAGTTCCAAATTCAAGCAATGATTTTTGATTTTTTAGAGCAAGTTAAGGCAGATGCAATTTTCCCGAAAGAGGGGGAATGGCAAACCAATCAGTTAGGTGCAAATATTGAGCAAAGCTTCAACGGTAAATTAGAGGGTGAAGAATTTAAGCTGGCAATAATTGGTGTTGGTGAAGATAGAAGCAGCATCAACAACTCTGGTTGTGGCACAGGAATTAATACAATCAGAAAAGAATTATATAGTTTGTTTTTGCATTTCGATTTACCCAAAACGATTGATTTAGGGAACATTGTTTTAGGGCACACGATTAAAGACACACAGGTAGCCTTGAAAATGGTCGTTTCAGAATTATTGGATTTACGTATTACGCCCATTATTATAGGTGGTGGACACGATATGACATATGGCCAATATCAGGCTTATGAGAATAGAATACATTCTGTGGACATTGTTGTCATCGATGAACGGATAGATTTATTAGAAAGCGAAGAAGTAAATGCATCATCTTTTCTTAGACACATTATTATGCACCAGCCTAATTTTCTATTTTCAGCTAATCATTTAGGTCATCAATTGTTTTATAACGACCCTAAAAACATTGATGTCTTAGAGTCTTTGAATTTTGATGTTTTACGCTTAGGTGAAGTGAAGAAGGATATTTTTGAAATGGAGCCTTTTTTACGAAATGCAGATATGTTGAGCTTCGACTTATCAGCATTGCGAAGTTCAGATGCGCCAGCAAATGGAATTACTTCGCCCAATGGTTTGAGTGGTGAGGAGGCTTGTCAGTTGTGCCGATTTGCCGGATTTAGCAATAAAACGTCATCATTTGGTTTATATGAGTTTAATCCTAATTTCGACCAGAACAATCAAGGCGCAAAACAAGCTAGTCAAATGATTTGGTACTTCATAGAGGGCTTTGCAAATCGTAAAGAGAATGACTATCCTTCGGAAAACAACAAGCAATTCATGAAGTATTATGTGAAGCTGGAAAGCAGTGAACATGAAGTTGTATTTTGGAAGAGCAACTACAGCAATAAATGGTGGATGGAAGTCCCTCAAAAAAATTCAGAGCTTAACAAATTTATTCCTTGCAGTTATAAGGACTATGAGAATGCTATGCAGGGCGAGTTACCCGACAAATGGATGAAGGTTTATGCAAGGTTGAACTAATAAATTAATCCACCCTCTAAGTATTTTATTGTATTTGCCAATTCTTGGTCGGCAGGATAGAGTGTTTGAAGCTTCTGGAAGGTTTTAATAGCTAGACTTCTTTTGCCGGTGACTCGATACAAGTTTCCTAGCAAAAGATAGGTGGATTTAGCATTGAAAACCTCAATCCCTGTTTCAAGGTAGATATATGCTTCATTATCTTTTCCTGAGTTGTGTGAGCATCTAGCGGCAAACTCATAGGCTTCAAGTAATTCTGGAAACTCTGTACTTTTTGCCAATAAGGTTTCGTTAAGTATGATTTTGTCAAAATAGATAAGGGCCTCTGAATAATTGTTTCTTTCATAGTAAATCAACCCAAGGTAGTAATGATGTATCCACTCGTTTGGTTTTAATCGAGTAGCTTCAAGCAAGAAGGTAAATGCGCTATCAGGATTTGCTTTTAATATGTAGTAATTGGCTAAATCAGCATTTGGCCCATAGAAATCAGGGAATAGTGCAATGGCTTTTTTGTAATGTTTCTCCACTAAATATGCAGCAGAATCAACATTTGTGACTTCTCCGTTTTTAACCATATTGTTTAACTCTAATGCATATTGCGCATTTATTGCTGCATTGTATTGAGCATAAGGCAGTGTATTTGCAGCAAGGGTATAATTGTTTTTCCAATCCTTATTTCTATCTATTGTTTTGTAGGTGTAATAACTCATTAAAGGGAGTAAGACTAATCCGAGGGTTGTTAGCGCTTTTTTTTCATTCCCTTGCCATTTTTTAATCACATAAAATAATCCCGACACCAGGGCTACGCAAAAACCAATAGAGGGTAAAAACAACCATCGTTCAGCAAGTGTATCGGGCATTAATAGGACGATATTGGTGTAAATAGAAATAGTGCAGAAATACCAAACTATCCCCCACATGGCAATGTAGTATTTCTGTTTGTAGAAATAATAAGCTAGCCAGAGCAATAGTATATGAATTAAGATAGATAAATATACATCCCAGTCTTTCCATGAGGCGAGTTTAACTTGCCATGTCCCATATTGGTGTACAAGTGCTGTAGGGAAAATGAGTTTTTGAAGGTATATGAGTTGGATGCGAGCAATGGTTGCGCTCTTTTCATAATTGTTCTCAGCAAGGATTAAAACATTATGATACGGGGAAAGGTTTTCAAGTCCTTCATCTGTTTTTTCAATTGCCCCCACCTCAGATTTAACTGTTTGATTATTAGTAACAATGGCTTTATAATCATTTTCAAAGTAGATGTACTCGGTGAAAGGGAACGCCAAGAGCAGAACAAGTATTTTATAACGAAAGGGATACCTGCGTCCAATGGTAATTAAAATTGATAGAAGTGCTATTATTAAAATCTGCGGTTTAAATGGGAAATATTCATCCGTAATACTTATTATCAAGGCGTAAATGCACAATAGAGTTAAAAAATGAACTGCATATTTTTTGACGAGCATATTGTTTTTATGATAGAAATAATAAAAGGAGAAAAGAAAGGCAAAGGCGGTAGATGTAATAATTGAGTTATAGTCTAAAGCGATAGTTACTCCTGCATATAAAACGAACTTTATAATTAGTTCCAATGGCTTGGCTTGGTTTTCTTTTAACTCTAAATAGAAAACAAGAATGAAAAACAACAGGGTATAATTCCACCTTAAATAGTAAGAAAACAGGGCGGTGATAACCAAAAAAAGAACGAATCTTAATTGCCTAGATCTGATAAATAAAACAAACGGGATTGCTGTAAAAAATAACCAAACAACATACAATCTCTGTATAAAATGGAACTCGAACATTAAAGAAGATAAAAGCAGCACTACACTAATTAT
>JADHRO010000140.1 GCA_016777395.1 Chitinophagales bacterium
CCATTCACATCTATCTCGCCAAACAAAGCTTTAGCAGCCCCTAATTGTGCATAATTATTATCCTCATAAGCGAGTAAAATAGAGTTGAAATCTTCAAAATGGATTAAACTGTAAGGTGAACCAAATAAGATGAGAACAAGCTCGTTTTTTTTATTTAATTCGTTCAGAAAGTGTAACTCTCCGGCAGAAAACCCATAGTCTTTGCTCTTCCACCTGCTCATATTGTGCACAGATACAATTACTCGATCATAATCGTTCATTTTAGCTAAATGGATATTGGCTTGATCGACACTTAGTCCATTGGGAATATTAAATCGGGCACTTACACCGCGTTTAGTTAAACTAGTTTGAAAAAGTTCTTCTTCACTAGAACCAAGCGCAAGGCATGCCGTTTGCTTTTGCTGTCCTGTTTTAAGCGGCAGAAGATTGTTTTTATTGGCAGGTATGGTTAAAGCACTTTCAAACAATAGCTGATGAAGGCTGTCTCCTTTTTCTGAAGCAATAAGTGTTGGAACAAGGCTGGTATTAACCGCTTCATTTTCATGCAGTCCAAGTTCATGCTTATAAGCGAGTACTTTTTTTAAACGCATATCAATATATTCCTGGGTTATTTCACCGTCTTGCACAGCTTTTTTTATGAGCTTTATCCCTTTAGGAATGTTTTCAGAAACGACCAACACATCGTTTCCTGCAAGAAATGCGGTTTTATCTACATCACCAGGGGCAAAATATTTACTTACTCCTTGCATGTTTAGTGCATCTGAGAACACCAGACCATCAAAGCCTAAACTATCTTTGAGTAAGTCATTAACTACCTTTTTGGACAAGCTTGAAGCTAAGTTTGGCGTGCTATCCAAACTTGGGATGCTCAAGTGCGCAACCATTATTCCCATCATTCCATTTTCAATGGCAACTTTGAATGGATATAACTCTAAACTATCTAAGCGTTCAAAACTGTGATTAATTATGGGAAGATCTTTGTGTGAATCTGTATCGGTATCTCCGTGACCAGGAAAATGCTTTCCTACTGCCATTACACCCACATTTTGCATGCCTTGAGCATAAGATAATCCTTTGAGGGCAACATTATATTTATCTTCCCCAAAACTTCTATCGTTTATTACTGGGTTGTTTATATTGTTGTTGACGTCAATTACTGGTGCAAGATTGATATTGATTCCTATTGCCTTGCATTCTTCACCAATTTGTTCACCCATCTGAAAGATCAGATCATTATCCTTAATCGCTCCTAAAGTTAGTTGTCTTGGATATTGAATAGTGCTATCAACCCGCATATTAATACCCCATTCGCCGTCTATAGAAGCGAATAAGGGGATCTTGCTCGCTTTCTGAAAGTCATTCGACCAACTAGCTATTTGGCTAGGGTGACCTTTAAAGAAAATAACGCCGCCAATATGGTAAGTCTTAATCATTTTTTTGACGGACAACCGATTAGCTTCTCCTTGTGTTGGATATACGCCAAGCATAAAAAACTGTGCTATCTTTTGATCTAAACTCAGGCTTGCTGTTACAGAATCTACCCATGCTGTCTTTTGTGCACGATGAACTAAATTTTCTTGATTGGGGGCATCGTGGTTCTGTATCCCTGTCGAATAAAAGGAAAAGCACATTAAAACTAGTAAAATCCACCAAAACCTGTTCATATTACAAAAGTATACTCTTCATGAGATTAACACTACTAAAACCATGCTAAATTATAGTACTACCTATTGTTTATAGTAATTAAAGTGTCTAGTGGAGAGGAATCTTTTAACTTCTGTGATTTTAGAGAGCAGTCTTTTGCTCAGACTTAAAGGGATGTCTTACTTCAAATGGTTCAGGCTTTAAGTAGGATGTTAAAGGCCTGATGGCAAGATTCGGAATCTTATTGTTATGTTTTAAAAAGGAATATGCCTTCACTGGTTTTGCTCCTACCGATGTTTTTATCTCGCTGGCAGTCCTTCCAAAGTGAATTTGTTTTTTTTCTGCTAAGATTCCTTGTTCAATAGCATCATACAAAATTCGCTGATAGATTGAATACTCTCGATTTAAGGAATAATCCAAGCCTATAAAATTTAGATGCAAACACTCAGTATCTTCAAAATAGGAAATTAGGCCAACTAGTTTTTCATCAAGGTAAAATCCTCGTACAAAAAATTGTTTGGGGTAAGCTTTTTTGAAATTCTGAAAATAGAAATTATTTATCTCAGCCAATTTAAATGGGGCATTATTCATCACATTTTTATACAATTGGTAAATTTCTTTTTCTTGATCTTGGATATTAGGGAGATCGAGGTCTTTTACGCTAATTTTTGTGGCATTCTTTAATACTTTTTTGGTGCGAACCCTATATTTTGAAACGACACTGCCTAGATAATCATTGAAAGTATTCCATGAAGGGTCAATATCAAAAATCAAATCTGGCTCTACTTCAAATAAACGATAACCAGATGACAATATGCCTCTATGTCCTGCTAAGTCTTCCTCGCGTAAATCACTTATCAAAAGGGCATCAAATTTTAATTGGGTAGATAAAAAATCACTAGCCTCTTCTATGATTTTCCATTTTATTCTATCGGTAAGCTTATCTGTTTTCCAATATTGCCCATTGTCTCCAGTAACAAATACATTACCCAAAACAGCTAAATTCCAGTTGACTCGCTCTAAAGCTAAATCAATAATTGCTTCCATGGTTTTATTGATTAGACAATTTTCACCTTGGGGAATATAGGATTTTAGTTCACTGCCTTTAAAAGGCATAATTTGAAAGTAGAAATGAGCGAATACTTCTCCTTTCACACTTACCTCAATTATAAAGTGCTGGACTTGCGGGTTTATTTTTGCAGCGTGCACTAAAAAGTCAGCTTGTTCAAAAAGAGGCCCACTTTTACTTTGATTATCTGAGGTTTGGTAATTACCAACCAACTTAAATTGGAAACTGGACTTCTCGGTTTGTTGATAAAACATGAATGGATATAGCCTTTTAAAGTTTTCGGGTTCTTAACACGGCAAACAATAAAATTGTTCCTAAAAACAGGGAAAAGGCGTATCCTATGACAGAAAGAATGGGCAAACCAATTGCTCCAGCCATATAATTTTCACTCATGGGGATTGTTGCAAGGATAGAAGAGCCTAGAACTAGTGTAAAAATGATAAAAGTTAGAATAAATCTGTTCACTACTCTATCCATTTTTCTTAGCAAAGGATCATATCCTTTATGTTCAATTTGAACATTAAGTTTACCCTGCCTTGTTTTCTTTAAAATTGAGCGTACTTCAACAGGAATACTACTAAGTAATGCACTGATTTCATCAAATCGAGTTAAACCTTCTTTGGCTAGGTTCGTCATGGAATACTCTTCTTTAAGAAGTTTAAATCCGTACGGCTGAACGAATTGATTGATGTTAAATTCTGGATGTATTTGCTTTCCAATACCCTCTAGAAGACCTAAAGCTCGGAATATTAAGGTAACACTGCCCGGAACACGCATATTGTAATCACGCATGACACCTTGCAGACTTAAGATCAAGTCTTCAATTTTACTTTCAGCAACATCTAGGGTGGTGTATTCCTCAATTATCTCTTGGAGGTCATACTCCAACATTCTAACATTTTCAATGTCATGGCTGATACATAACTTCCTTAGATTGAGGGCCATCTTTTTTGAATCCCCTTGTGCCATGGCAACAAAAACTTGGGCAAAGGACATTTTATCCCGTTGCATAAGTTTACCAACCATCCCAAAATCAATTAAGCAGATTCGTCCATCTTTTTGAATAATTATATTTCCTGGGTGAGGATCTGCATGAAAATAACCAAACTCAAAAATTTGAGTAAGGTAAATATCCATGCCACGTTCGGCAACTTTTTTTGCATCAATACTCCACTCCTCTAGTTGTTTTTGGTCCGTAATCTTACATCCGTCAGCAAACTCTATAATCAATAATTTCTCTGTAGAATATTCTCGGTAAGCTCTAGGAACATAAAAATCTTTTCTCTTGCGATAAAATTTTCTAAAATTTTCAATATTCCTTGCCTCGTTCAAGTAGTCAAGCTCTTTTACAGTGCTCTTTTCTATCTCAAGTAAACTATCCTCAACGGCTTCATAAGTAAGGCCATTCTGTTCGATAACCCCTTTAGCATGGGGAAGAATGGATTTGGCTATCTCCAAATCTTGAACCAAAAGCTTCCCTACTCCTGGCCTTCTTAATTTGACAACTACCTCTTCACCAGTTCGAAGCTTAGCTTTATAAACTTGACCAATAGAGGCTGAACCAATAGGCACTTCATTAAATTCTTCAAATATTTCATCGTAAGGATGTGGAAGCTCTTCGTCTAATATTTTACGAGCAACAGAAAAAGGAAATGTTTTTACCTCGCTCTGTAATTTTTTCAGCTCAACAATTAACTCTTCAGGAATTATGTCAGACCGGTTAGACATAATCTGCGCAATTTTGATGGCGGAAGGACCAGCTTCTTCAGCAGCCATTCTTATTCTTTCCCATCGTGTAGTTGCACTGACAATTCTGTTTTCACGAGTCCAACTGAGTAACATTCTGCGAGGCACAATATTCTGCAAGAAGGAATGAAACACGATATCCTCAAAACCATACTTAACTAAGACCTTAATGATTTGACGTGTTCTGCCTAAATGTTTAAAAGTGCCGTCTAACAACATTCCGTAAAAATAAGATTATTGCGCGAAATCTTGCTATTTATTTGCTAATTGTCCGCATGCAGCATCAATATCTTCCCCTCTGCTTATGCGCACCTTGGCTGTAACACCATTTTGCTCGAGAAGCTCGATGAATGCATTTCTTCTCGTTTTGTTGGCTTTGCTCAGCACAACACCATCTACCTGATTGTACTCTATTATATTAACAAATGCAGGGACTTGCTTGCAAAGCTTCAAGAGTTCCTTTGCATCCTCAATAGAATCATTAAAGTGATCGAATAGAATATATTCAAAAGTTACTTTGTTTTTGGTTTGCTGATAGAAGTATTGAAGGGCATCCATAACTTCCTCAATTGAGTTACTTCGATTGATTCCCATAATTTCATCTCTCTTTGCATTTGTAGGCGCGTGCAATGACCAAGCCAATTTAAAGTCTTTTCCTTCATCTGCAAGCCGTCTTATTCCTCTTGCAATACCAACAGTAGAAAGGGTTATTCTTCTTGCGGCCATACCCAAACCTTCAGGGGATGTAATTTTCTCTATAGCCGCCATAACATTATCATAGTTTAGTAAGGGCTCTCCCATGCCCATAAACACGATATTACTTAAATGATGTTTGTAGTTTTCTTTGGCTATCTTGTTTAAAAGAACTACTTGATCATAAATTTCTCCAGGGCCTAAGTTCCTTTCTCGTTTAATCATGCCAGTAGCGCAGAAGGCACAACTTAAAGTACAACCCACTTGAGCTGAGACACAGGCGGTCATCCTTTTATCTGCAGGAATCAATACTCCCTCTATGATACGATTATCATATAAATTGAACCCCAACTTGATAGTACCGTCAATACTCTTCTGTTGCGTATCTATTTGAGCACAACGAATTTCGTATTGCTCATTGAGCGCTAACCGCAATTCTTTGGGTAGGTTGCTCATCTCCATAATATTATTAGAACTTTTATTCCATAGCCAATCATACAATTGTTTTGCCCTAAATTT
>JADHRO010000141.1 GCA_016777395.1 Chitinophagales bacterium
AGGTAGATGAACGCTACCAAGACACCTATTACCAATACGATTTTAATACGAATTTGCAGCTTGGCAAATTTTTACCAGCTAAGGCCAATATCATGCTTCCTTTCTACGGAGGAATATCTCAAACCTTTAGCACCCCTGAATATGATCCTTATCAATTAGATATTACGTCAAAAGATCAAATTAAAGCCATTGAAACTTTTAGTCAAGATTCAGCTAATAGCTACAAGCGATCTATACAAACTATCGTAACTCGTAAAGGGTTTAATTTCACCAATGTGCGAAAGCTTCCTGGAGAAAAACAAAAAAGATTATTCTTTTTTAGCCCGGAGAACTTAGGCTTGAGTTACTCCTACAATGTAATAGAAAGAAGTGACCCCTTTGTTGAAAGTGATATTGAAAGAACCCATATGGCGAGACTTGATTATGCACACAGTTTGCAGCCAAAATATCTGTACCCGTTTAAGAAAATATTAAAAGGGAAAAGCAAGTATAATAAAATTTTGAAAGAGTTGAATATTAATTTCTTTCCATCTACAATGGCGTTTAACACGCAAATGAACAGACAGTATGGCGAGTTAAATTTGAGGACCTTAGCAGGAGACGATTTCACTTTACCAACGACTTTCAATAAATTCTTTACCTGGGATAGAGCATATTCATTCAGGTACAATCCATTTAAGTCTTTGAGCGTAGACTATAGTGCCAATAATGCTGCCCGAATTGATGAGCCAATTGGCCGAATCGATACCGATGAGGATAAAAAAGAAATTTGGAGCAATATCGGCAATGGTGGAAGAACGACTTTATTTAATCAAAGTCTTAACATCAATTATACCCTACCCTTAAACAAGTTGCCTATTCTTGATTTTACCAATACAACCGTGCGTTATGGGTCTGGCTTTAATTGGATTGCAGCACCGTTAAGGGCAGATGATGATGGGAATTTTATCGAAAACCCGCAAGGTAATAATGTAAGTAATAATCAACAAATTCGATTGAGCTCCGACTGGAATTTTGACAAACTGTATAGCAAGGTTCCTTATTTGAAAAAATTTACGGGGAATAATCCAACTGCCGGAAATAAAAAAGCCACACAAAAGAAAAGAGAATCAATTGAAAAGGCACGAAAGAAAATTAGCGATGACATAGAGAAGTTATTGGAGAAAAAACTTGCAGAAAGAGAGAAAATAGCTAAAATTGATAAGAATGAGGATTTAAGTGATGAAGAGAAAAAAGAGGCAAAAAAAATAGCCAAGATAAAAATCAAAGCACTTAAGAAACAAATCAAGAAAAGAAGGAAGGATAAAAAAACGAAGCAGGCTCCTGCTAAGTTTTTGGAAAATTTAGGCATGCAACCCTTATTAGCGTTGAAGAAAGTATCGGCCTCTTATACCGAGAATAGATCAACGACTTTACCTGGCTACATGCCAGATACTGACTTCCTTGGAACAGATAGACAAAATCAAAATGCACCGGGATATGGCTTTGTTTTTGGTGGACAACCGGGTTATCAGTGGTTCAAAAACTTTGATGCAGCAGAGAGAAATGCTTGGCTAGACGAAATGGCGCTTAATGGCAACGTTTCGATAGATTCTTCACAAAACCAAAAATTCACGCAAACCTATTCGCAAAACTTGGACATACGTGCCACTTTAGAACCCTTTAGGGATTTGAAAATTGACATCAATTTAACCAAAACGAATACGGTTAATCACTCGCAGTTCTTTAAAGTTCTCGACAGTAATTCAGGCTTTGATCATTATTTGCCTCAAGATTTTGGAACATATTCGGTATCTGCTATCACATGGAAAACGATGTTTAAGAAATATGACGAAGACTGGTTAAATGAAACCTATACTGCATTTACTGAAAACAGAAAGATTATATCACAACGTCTGCAAGATGAAAATCCAAATAGTGTCGGAGTTTATGAAAATCCTAGTGATACAATAAACCAATATCCAGGATATGCAGAAGGTTATGGACCTACATCACAGGATGTTTTGATCCCTGCATTTTTAGCTGCTTATCAAGGGAAAGATGCGAAGAGAGCCAAGTTGAATCCATTTAAAACAGCACCTAAACCGAACTGGCAAATAAGCTACAACGGATTGACTAGATTTAAATGGGCACAAAAAATATTTTCTAATTTTAGTATTCGTCATGGATACAACTCGACTATACAAGTTGGAAGCTTCCAAACAAATTACGATTATACAGGGAATGGGTCATTAACACAACCAGCATCAATTGACACCTTAAATGGTAATTTCTTTACGCAATATAATGTGCCAAATATTGTAATCAACGAGCAGTTGAATCCGCTGCTTGGATTTGATATGACATTTAAAAATGGCATTCAGGCAAGGGTTGACTATAAGAAGTCAAGGACAGTTACCATTAACTTTACCGACTTTCAATTGTTGGAAAATAAATCTTCAACAATTACTGCAGGAGTAGGATATAGAGTAAAAGGGCTTAAGCTTCCGTTTAAGGTAAAAGGGAAGAAGGTGCTTTTACATAATGACCTTAACATGCGATTTGATTTTTCATATCGGGATAATGTTATTGTTAATCATCAGTTGGACCAAGGAGTATCCCGACCAACTAGCGGTTCAACGGTTATTACGGTATCCCCATCCATTGATTATGTGATTAGTAAGCAATTGAATATTCGTATTTTCTTCGATCGAAATAAAACGATTCCAAAAACCACAGCTTCATTTCCTACTACCACAACACGAGCTGGTATTACGCTGCGATTCAGTTTATCTAGTTTTTAGTCCCGGTACTCATCCATTATCAATAGAATTTGTCTTGGCGTGAGAAGATGGCTTTTTTACTTTTTGGTCGTTTATTGAAACGACACGGGCAAGATGCATCAATCTTGGCTTCCTGTTTTTTTTATCCTATCCTATTAACTTGGGAATAAAAATCAAACATGCAACTCCTGTGGCGAAAATAGCTGTGATTAAAACAGCTCCTGCAGCACAGTCTTTTGCCACCTTGGCTAAAGGATGAACCTCTTGAGTGGCCAAATCAGTTAATGACTCTATAGCGGTGTTAAATAGCTCAGCACTCAGCACTAAAGCAATAGCTAGAGTGATGAAACCCCATTCTATAATACTAAGCTTAAAAATAAGTCCGGAAATGATAGTAATAGCAGCTGCCAAAACATGAAAACGCATGTTTATTTGTGTTTGAAAGGCATACTTGACACCGTCAAATGCATGCTTGAATCCTTGGAAAAACTTTCTCATGTGAAAAGATTACTTAGGTTTTTTTTTCTTATCTTTTTTAAGCAGTTTCTTATCTTCTACATGCTCATCTAGAAACTTATTCAGTTTATCTAGATCCATACTTGATTTGATTTCTCCAAAAGCATTAATGGTAAAATCTAAACCATCTAGGTCTTTGTGCACTTCTGGTTTTCCTTTTAGCGGTTTCTTTTTAGGCATGGTTTACGCTTGCAGTTCTTTAGCTAAAGTTACTCCTTTTTGCAGACGATTCAAACAGTTAGTTTTTCCTAACACTTGCATTACAGCAAATATAGGAGGGCCTTGCATGGTTCCTGTGATACTAATACGCAAAATAGGAAGAACTTGACCAAAGCCTAAACTAAACTTTTCCATGAAGTCTTTCACGAGCTTCTCTATTGCTTCTGACTTAAAATCCTCAAGATCGCTTAGGGAGGAGAGTAGCTGCTTAAAGGCGTCACTATTTTCATTTTTCCATTTCTTTCTTAAGTTTTTTTCATCATATTCCTTGACCTCCTCAAAGAAGTAATATGCTAAACTTGGAATTTCATGCAAGAAGGTTGCTCTTTCTTTTACTAACTCACATATATTCAACAGCGTGTCCTGATCCGCTTGATAGCCGTCTTTCTCAAACAGAGCTGCGGTAAGTTGCACAAGCTCTTCATTGCTCTTATTCTTAATATACTGCTGATTAAACCATTTGGTTTTTTCAAAATCAAAGCGAGCGCCAGATTTCCCAACACGTTCAATTGAAAAGGTATGGATTAACTTATCTAATGAAAATAATTCTTGTTCCGTTCCTGGGTTCCAACCTAAAAATGCCAACATGTTAATAAAGGCATCGGGTAAGAAGCCTCTTTCCTTATAACCAATGCTTGCCTCACCAGAACTTGGGTCTTTCCAGTTTAATGGAAAAACTGGAAAACCTAAACGGTCACCATCTCTTTTACTTAATTTACCTTTTCCATCAGGTTTTAAAATCAGAGGAAGATGAGCAAAACTAGGCATTTGCCATTCAAAGCTCCTATACAATAAAACATGTAAAGGGGTAGAAGGTAGCCACTCTTCACCGCGAATCACATGGGTGATTTCCATTAAATGATCATCGACCACATTCGCTAAGTGATATGTAGGCATTCCATCCGACTTTAAAAGAACTTTGTCATCCAATTGATTCGTTTGAAAACTTACGATCCCTCTTATTTCATCTTCAAACTTGACCTCTTCATTTCTAGGCATCTTGTAACGAATCACCCAAGGCTCGCCGGCTTTTAAACGACGACTTACCTCATCTTCACTGAGGTGTAATGAGTTTTTTAAGTATTGTCGTGTTATTGGATCGTATTTCGGCGAGGGATTTCCTTGCCCCTTCATGTTGTCTCTCCAAGCGCTTAACTCCTCAGGTGTATCAAAAGCATAATAAGCATCACCTTTTTCCAATAAGTCCATCGCATATTTTGCATAGATATCTTTTCGCTCACTTTGGCGATAAGGCCCAAAGTCTCCTCCATAACTCAATCCTTCATTAGGTTTGATTCCGCACCATTGAAGCGTTTCTATGATATATTCCTCCGCACCTTTCACAAACCTTGTTTGATCCGTATCTTCTACCCTAAGGATGAAATCCCCATTGTTCTTTTTAGCAAACAGATAACAATACAAAGCGGTGCGCACACCACCCATGTGAAGAGGCCCTGTTGGACTCGGAGCAAAACGTGTTCTTATTTTTCTTGACATTTAGATATATTTACAATTTTAAAACAAGATATTTCGTTAGTTAGAAAATTAGAATGCAAATTTACTCAAATTAAGAAAGCCATCAAAGATGTATTTGCCCAAAACACCGGAAATTGCAAAAAAGATCTTTCCCAAGTTGAAATGGGATGAGAAAACTGAGGAAAAGACAGTTTACTTGACCTTCGACGATGGACCTACTCCAGGATTAACAAGGTGGGTACTAGATCAGTTAAGAGAGTATGATGCAAAGGCAACTTTCTTTTGTTTGGGTAAGAACGCAGAGTTGTATCCAGCTATTTTTGAGGAGACTTTAAAGGAGGGGCATGCAGTTGGAAATCACACCTACAACCATTTAGATAGTTGGAAGTCGAATAGGAAAAAATATTTGCAAGATATTGAGCGCTGCGATCAAGTTTTTTCTAGCAAATATTTTCGTCCGCCGTATGGTAAATTAAAGCCAGGTATTCGAACAGCTATTCGAAAAAAGTATGAAATTGTTATGTGGGATGTTATGGCTTACGATTTTGATCAGTCCATTTCATCAGAGCAATGCTTAAATAATGTCTTGGATAATGTAAAAACAGGATCAATAATAGTTTTCCATGACAGCATAAAAGCCGAGAAACATATCAGATATGCCCT
>JADHRO010000142.1 GCA_016777395.1 Chitinophagales bacterium
TTACATTATTTACAGGAGCTGCATCTTCATTGAAACTTTCTTTAGGCGAAGGAGTATCTCTCATCGCAGACTCACCTTCAACTTTCCAAGCATTTAGATTGGTGAAATACTTTCCTTGCCACTCTCTACCTCGTAAATCAAAATGTACTTTCAAATCATCTCCTTCTTTGTAATTATCTATGATCGCACATCTATCTTGAGTTAATTGAAACTTAACAAATTGAGGATATTCCCCTGCTGTTTCAAGGACAAATTCTCTTGCTTTGAAGGACTCTGTTTTTTGTTCTGTTTCAAACACTTTATGTAATTTTCCTGTAATATCTAATGCCATTCTGTTTAATTTTATGTAAAGTTATTAGTTAATGCAATAATATTCAATCCTATTTAGATTGTTTATGCACATTTGTTGCTTAGTTTTGTGCTTTAATGGAAAAAATCGAACTCAATCATATCATCTTTCAAAAAGTTAAAGAAGCTGCAACAAGCCTTGGCCTAGACACCTATGTCGTTGGGGGTTATGTCCGTGATCAACTTATTGGTCGAAAATCAAAGGACATAGACTTTGTTTGCGTCGGAAGTGGAATCGAACTTGCTCGCAAAGTTGCTTCTTTACTTTCACCGAATTTAAAGGTAAATTTTTTTAAAACATATGGCACTGCCCAGTTTGTGTGGGAGGGCTGGGAATTAGAATTTGTAGGAGCGCGCAAAGAATCATACCGAAAAGACTCCCGAAATCCCTTGATTGAAGAAGGCAGTTTAACCGATGATCAAAATCGCAGAGATTTTACTATTAACACCTTAGCTGCATCGGTCAATGTAGACGATTTTGGAAAAATAATAGACCCTTTCAATGGCATCGAAGACCTAAAGAATGGTATTATTCAAACTCCACTAAATCCTGATATCACCTTTTCTGATGATCCACTTCGCATGATGAGAGCTATTCGCTTTGCAAGCCAGTTAAACTTTACCGTTGCTGAGCCAACCCTAAAAGCGATTGAAAGAAACAAAGAACGAATTGGAATTATCACGCAGGAAAGAATCACAACTGAGCTAAATAAAATAATTTTAGCTAAAAAACCTTCTATTGGATTTCTTTTGCTTGATCAAACCGGACTGCTGCCTTTCATTTTTCAGGAATTAAGTGAGCTTAAAGGAGTTGATTATTTTAAGAATCAAGGACATAAAGATAATTTTTACCATACCCTGCAAGTCCTAGATAATTTAAGTGAAAATACGGAACATTTATGGTTAAGATGGTCTGCAATTTTACATGATATTGGTAAGCCGAAATCGAAACGATTTGAGGAAGGAAACGGATGGACTTTTCATGGACACGAAGTCATTGGAGAAAGGATGACACAAAACATTTTTAAGAAGTTGAAACTTCCGTTAAACCAAGAAATGAAGTATGTTCAAAAGCTAGTTCGCCTGCACCTAAGGCCCATTCCCATTGCTAGAGATGAAATTTCGGATTCAGCCATACGCCGATTACTTTTTGATGCTGGAGATGACATAGATGACCTTATGATGCTTTGTGAAGCGGATATAACCTCAAAAAATGAATCAAAAGTTAAGCGAATATTAGCCAATTTTCAAATTGTCAGAACAAAACTTAGAGAAATAGAAGAAAAAGATCATATCCGAAATTTTGAACCACCTATAAGTGGAGAACTTATTATGCAAGCATTTGATTTAAAACCTTGCAAAGAAATAGGTATTATTAAAAATCAAATAAAGGATGCCATTTTAGATGGAGACATTCCAAATGAATTGAATGCTGCTCAAAAGTTAATGTTCCAACTCGGAGAAAAAATGGGCTTAAAAAAAGTTGTCTAATGAATTTGAAAACCTATAAAGTAGAGCGTTTACAGGAGTTAAACGATCTTTTGAATATAGAAAATGAAAACTTGGTTCAATGTGTTCGCTTGGCCGAAATTAAAAATAAATGGTTTACCCAAGAGAATGTTTGGCAAATGATTAATGCCATTAAGGCCAATTATTTGGAGCCTTCAAAATTGACCCAATGGATGGATTCATATGCCTTAAATGAGTTAAATGCTTCCGTAGGTATAATTTGTGCAGGTAATATCCCACTAGTTGGCTTTCACGATATTCTTTGTGCTTTTGTTGTTAATGCACCAACACAAGTAAAACTTGCAAGCAAAGATGAGGTTTTAATGAAATTCATCATCGAGCAACTTCAAACGCTTGATATTACTTGGCAAGTAGAAATAGTCAATCGGCTGCAAAACTATAAAGCGGTAATTGCAACAGGAAGCGATAACTCCCATCGATACTTTGAGCAATACTTTCAGTCAGTTCCCAATATTTTAAGAAGCAATAGGAATAGTATAGCCATACTTACCGGTGATGAAACCGCGCATGAATTGGATTTATTAGCGCATGATGTTTTAGCCTACTTTGGTTTAGGGTGTCGAAATGTTTCAAAACTTCTGCTGCCCGAGGGGTTTGACATCACCATGCTCTTTGCTCACTTTGACAATTTCAAGGAATATGTCAATCACAACTTATATAAAGACAACTATGATTACAACAGGACGCTTCTTTTAATGAACTTGGATAAACATCTGGCCAATGACTTCATCATTGCAAAAGAGGATGACAATTTGCATAGTCGATTGGCAACTATTCATTACAGTTTCTATAAAAACAATGAAGAGGTTCAAGACTATATCATAGAAAAACATGAGAATCTTCAGGTGGTCGTAAGTCGACCTTCAACCTTCTGGGAAAGTGTGGATTTTGGGCAAGCTCAACAACCCAGCTTAAGCGATTATGCCGACAATATAGATACCTTAGAATTCTTACTATCTTTGTAAGATGTCAAGTTATTTCAGCAAGGATTTTCATGTCTTTTTTAAAGAATTAGCCGCGAATAACTCCAAAGATTGGATGGATGATAATCGCAAGCGTTATGCCCAGGTTGTCAAGAAACCCTTTGAAAATTTTGTTGAAGATTTGCAACAGGCGGTAGGCGAATTTGATGAAGATATAACTCTAAAACCTGGCGATTCAATCTTCAGGATAAATAGAGATATCCGATTTAGCAAAGATAAAACACCCTACAAAACCAACCGCACCGCGATTATATCTAAATATGGACGAAAAGATAAGGTATACCCTGGATTTTATATATCCCTATCTCCAGAAAAAGTAATGGTGGGTGGAGGCGCATACTTCCTTGAAAAAGAAAACCTGTATAAAGTACGGCAAGAAATTGCTTACAACTTAGAAGAATTCGATAACTTGATTAATGACAAAAAGTTTAAAGCTAATTTCCCGGAAATATTAGGAGCAAAAAACAAGCTTATTCCAAAAGAATTTAAGGAGGATGCTAAAATACAGCCCCTTCTTTTGAACAAAGGATTCTTTTTTATGAAGGACTTACCCGCGGATTTGATTTTTGATAACAATGTGCTTAATGTGCTCATCGAAAACATGAAAACAGCAAGACCTTTTAACAATTTCCTGAGAAGAGCCTTATCGTAAGCTATTGAAGATGCTAAGCAAAATATTATTGATGCCATTCACCCTTCTCTATGGGATAAGCATTGCTTTTCGAAATTTCCTCTATGACCAAAAATATTTGCGTTCTATACGTTTTGATATACCGGTTATTAATGTCGGTAATCTAAGCACTGGTGGAACAGGGAAAACTCCTCATGTTGACTACTTAATCGACTTACTTAAAGCTCACTACCCACTTGGCGTGTTAAGCCGGGGATATCGAAGAAAAACAAGTGGCTACATGGATGTAAAAACCAATCATAGAGCCCGTGATGTTGGCGATGAGCCCCTACTATTAAAATGGAAGCATCCTGAAATTGAAGTAGCCGTTTCTGAAGATAGGTCCATAGGCATACCTAGTTTAGCTAGTCAAAAACCCCCAAAATTTACCGTTCTTCTTGATGATGCATTCCAGCACAGAGGTATACGGGCAGGATTAAATATTCTACTTACCCCCTATCACGAGCTCTACACGGATGACTTCTTACTTCCTGCTGGTAATCTTCGTGAATTTAAAAGCGGTGCAAAACGAGCTGACTTAATCATCGTCACGCATTCACCGCAAAAGCTAACCCAACAAGAAAAGGATCGAATAAAAACAAAATTAAGTCCGCAAGATTACCAGCATATCTTCTTTTCTTTTCTTGATTATCATCCGCTTTATCAGGTATTTAAGGATGGTGTCACTTTAATTTCACCCAAAAAAGACAGTGATATATTGTTACTTACAGGCATAGCAAACCACTCTAAAATGAAAGACTATTTAGCTGCAAAGTTCAACAAATTATATGAACGCTCTTTCCCAGACCATCATACTTTCACCAATCAGGATGTAGAATCTATAATCAACACCTTCAAGGACCTTAAGGGGAAGGATAAATATATCATAACCACGGAAAAAGATCTTACCCGTCTTTTCCCTCATGCACATGCATTTAATAATTTAGGAATAAAAGTACTTTGTTTACCAATTAAGATTAATTTTGAGGCTAAAGAAAAGCAACGATTTAATAAAACCATTCACTTTTTTATTGAGAAGACATTAGAAGAATATTTAACTATAGAAGAAGAAGAATATGACGGTCATTGAGCAAATTAACACCACCATAAGGTTTATAAGGTCCATTAGCGAGTTTAATCCTGAAATAGGAATTATCTTGGGTAGTGGATTAGGAAATTTTACAAATGAAATTGAAGTAGTCAAAGAAATTGCCTACGAGGATATTCCAAACTTTCCTGTTGTAACAGTTAAAGGCCATTCGGGTAAATTAATATTTGGCAAAGTAAGTGGTAAAAACATAATTGCTTTTAGTGGTCGCTTTCATTATTATGAAGGATATGAAATAGATGAAGTAATTTTCCCAGTTCGATTAATGAAATACTTGGGTTGCCACAGTGTTGTAATTTCCAATGCGAGTGGAGGAATGAATCCAGCTCAACGAGTAGGAGATTTAATGATCATATCTGATCATATTAATCTGCAACCCGTGCATCCCCTTAGAGGAAAAAATGATGAGAATCTTGGTCCTAGATTTCCAGACATGCTCAATGCCTATCATGATGAGTACCGAGCAATAGCAATAAAAATAGCAGAAGAAAATAATATTACTTGTCATCAAGGAGTTTATGTTGGTGTGCAAGGGCCTACTTTTGAAACGCCAGCAGAATATAAAGCATTTCATCTAATGGGTGGAGATGCTGTGGGAATGAGCACTGTGCCCGAAGTTATTGCAGCTCGACACGTAGGCCTAAAAGTATTTGGTATATCTGTTATCTCAGATTGCGGTTATCCGCCAGAGGCTATGATTGACATCAATCATGATATGGTTATTGCAGCTGCAAAGGAAGCAGAACCAAAAATGAGCTTAATTATTAAAGAATTACTTGCCAAAATCTAAGTAAATAGACTTGAACAAGAATCATCCCCATACCTTACTATTACTGCTATTCACCATCGTTTACAGCCTCGCTTATTGCCAACATGATGAAACCAGCTATTATTATTTTCAAGAGCAAGAACACCTGCTTATTCCTATTGATACCGGTCTAAATAATTTGGAAGCTTATAATTTTATGCAG
>JADHRO010000005.1 GCA_016777395.1 Chitinophagales bacterium
ATACTTGCATCAAAACCGGTCCATAGCTTTAAAATTAGCTCATTCGTCAAAGCTTTGTATACAATTTCAGGAATCTCTGGAATAATATAATATTGTTTAAAATCTGCCATATCTATTTATTAAGCTGTTTTAATGCATCATGAACACTTTCCGTTGGTAGTTCACAAACCTTATTTTGACAAACATAAATGGTTGTTGTGCCTTTCACCATTTTATTCTCTGCAATAGCTAATTTACCTTCTGTTCTTCCACCTGCAAAGAAAACATTAGGTAAGTAATGTTGGTCAAACTCCTTTCGCATTGCTAAATAATCCTTCCCCACAACTACCACTTCATACGGCTCACTTACTAGCCAAGATAAAAGTATATCCCAGTTCGCGTAGTAGGACATTCCTGTTGGTGTTTGCTCTTTGACATTATTGAGCATTTGAACGGACCTATCAATATATTCGTCTTTGTAAAGCAATTTTCCGAGGATATATAGGTTTTTTGCCATAGCAGAGTTAGACGAAGGAATCACATTGTCAGTTACTTCCATTTTTCGAGCAATCAAAGCATTGTCTTCATCTGAAGTATAGAAGAACATCATAGAATTTTCATCACCAAAATGTGCCAAAGCATATGCCATCAAAAGATCTGCCTCTATCAACCATTTCTCAGCAAGAGTTGCTTGATAAAGCCCAATAAAGGCCTCAATGGTAAATGCGTAATCATCTAAAAAGCCATTGATGGTCGATTGCCCATTTTTGTAATTCCTGTTTAATCCTCCATCTGTACGTTTGAAATTTTCAAGAATAAAAGCAGCACTTTTTTCAGCAATTTTTAGGTATTCATCTCCTTGTAAACTTCGATATGCGTCAACATATCCTTTCAGCATTAAAGCATTCCAAGCACATAAAATCTTATCATCTAAGCCAGGACGAATACGTTTGGCCCTCTCCTTTAGTAATGCTTTCTTTGCTTTTGCCAGCTTTTCGTTTAACTGATCTAAACCTAATCCATATTTGTTCGCGACATCTTCTTTAGACCTTGTCCTATATAAGATATTATTCGATTCCCAATTGCCGGATTCACTTACATTGTAAAACTCCTTTACTACGGTACTCTCTTCACCGAGCACCGCATCTAACTCCTCTGCTTTCCACACATAAAACTTTCCTTCTTCTCCTTCACTATCGGCATCTAAGGAGGAATAAAATCCTCCTTCATCTGATGTCATTTCTCGTTGGATAAATCCCAAACTTTCTTCGACAATTTGCTTGTAATAAGGATTTTTAGAATGTTGAAACGCTCGCGCATAAAGCCCCACTAGCTGGGCATTATCATAGAGCATCTTTTCAAAATGAGGCACTTTCCATTTAGCATCTGTTGAGTAACGGGCAAATCCGCCTCCGATTTGATCATAAATTCCGCCATCAGCCATTTTACGCAAGGTCAATTCAGTGATATTAAGGGCAGACTCATCCTTACTCAAGAAGTGATATTGCAATAAGTATTCATAAGAAACTGGTAATGGGAATTTTGGTGACCGGTCAATCCCTCCTTGATTAAAATCCATTTTGGGCTTCCAGTTATCCCAAATCTTAACTAAATCACCTGCTGTATGTTTACTATGCTCTTCCTGAAATTGAATAAGCTCAGACTTTTGAACACCTGCCGTAAGCGCGACTGCTTGTTGTTCTGCTTTTTCGGGATTTTTCTTGACAAAATCACCTACTTGTTCTAATAAATTTAACCATTGTTTCTTAGGAAAATAAGTGCCTCCATATATAGGCCGGCCATCTGGCAAAGCGATACAATTTAAGGGCCATCCTCCACTTCCTGAAAGCAATTGAACAGCATTCATGTACACTTGGTCTATATCTGGTCGCTCTTCTCGATCAACCTTTATGGCTATAAAATGCTCATTCATATAAGCTGCTACACTTGAATCTTCAAAGCTTTCATGCTCCATCACATGACACCAATGACAGGCAGCATATCCGATACTAATCAAGATCAATTTATTCTCGTCCTTCGCCTTTTTTAAAGCATCCTCACCCCATGGATACCAATCCACTGGATTGTATGCATGCTGCAGCAAATATGGGCTACTTTGGTCGATTAAATGATTAGCATTCTTAATTTCCTTTTCAATTTGATCAGTATCATTTTGAGCACATGAAGAAAAGAATATCAAGCTAGACAAAGTGAGTAAAAAGGTAATTTTCATAACTCAAAGTTAAAATTTATCAGGTTGGCTGTTATTTACAAAAAATGGGATGCTGATTGATCAACATCCCATTAATCTATTTAAGGTATTCGAATTACTTCAATATTAACTTTTCACTTCTCCAGACACCTTCGGTTTGCACATAAACGAAATAAATTCCGCTTGCAAAATCCTGCAGATCTATAGTTAACTGCTTAGTTTCATTTACAGAGAATTTAATCAACTCTCTTCCCATCGCATCCATAATCTTTAATTCCTCGAAATTGCTATCCCCTGAAATGCTTAAATAATTATCGGAAGGATTTGGGTATATTTTCCAATCTTTCACTGCATTTACTGCAAGAATATTTGTTGGATTACCAAAATCATCACAACTCTGTTGGTCTGATTTTTTCAAGTTTGCAGCATTGCAATCTAATAAGTTATATAAGAATTCTCCAAGATTATCTCTAGTATCATCCATCCGTTGCGCCGTATTCAAAGGTGGATGACTTCCACCTGTGTATGTGTCTAAAACATTATATATACCTAAATTATTAAACCTTTTTTCCATTTCTCCACTGCCGTATAAACTTACTGGGATGGTAATAAAAGGATTTTGTAAGGGTGCGCCATAGCCATATTTAACCGTTTGATCTCCTGTGGAATGACAGGCGTAATAAGGAACATCATTTGCATCTATGTATGAGGTATCTCCTACTGCTCCTGCAAATCCAAAGGCCCCATTTGGATATGAACAATAACCGGGATTACCACTTAAACCTTCAATGCCTCCTATTTCTTCTGCCCACTCTTGCCATTCGCTTGGTAATTTAGTCAGATCATCCACATAAGCTAAATTAGCAGCTAAAATTCCTCCGGCAGATGTACCACCAATAAATATGTTGTCTGGGCTAGTCCCCAAAGCGTTTCCATCCTCAAAATCTTTTCTAAAATAACGAATAGCAGCTTTGCCATCCTGCACAGCTGAAAACACAACCTTAATAAGATTTTCCTCAGAGATTAGTTCGAATAAACTTCCCGCTAAACGATAATCAATCGAGGCGCACACAAAACCCCTCTTGGCTAGACTCGTAGCAAATGTCACCAATTCGCTTGATGTCCTTGAACCAGCTATAAAAGTACCACCAAAACAAAAAATAACTACCGGACGGTCTGTTGCTGTATCGCCAACAGCCTGATATATATCCATTTGAAGGATTTGTGTATCCCCTAGACGTGTTATAGCGCTTCCATAATCAACAGTGGTCACATCCACTTGACTATATATTTCAGTTTGATATCTTCCATCACATGTTTGGGCAATTAATCCTGCAACAGATAACGAAAATAAATAAGTAAGAATTTTTTTCATATAGATTGGTTTTTCTTAAATATACAAAATAAATCACTGGATTTTAGCGGAAAGCAAGAAAATCAAGCAACTTCACTGCCATTTTCTAAATCATGAGGAGGCGAGACAAAATGGAGTTTACCTTCTAGATCTTCTGCAAACAAAATCATACCTTGTGACTCAATACCTCTCATTTTACGGGAAGCTAAATTCACCAAGACCTGCACCTGCTTACCAATAATATCCTCCGCATTAAAATATTCGGCAATACCAGAAATTACGGTGCGTTTCTCAAAACCCAAATCCACTACAATTTCTAGTAATCGATCTGCTTTTTTCACTTTTTTTGCCTCAATAATAGTACCGATACGGATATCCATTTTAGCAAAGTCATCAAATTGTATTTCATCTTTCACGGGTGCGTATTTTTTATCTGTTTGTTGACTCTTGGTCAATTTCAATTTTTCTCTTTGAGCAGCTACAAAATCCCCATCAATTTTTTCAAATAATAACTGCGGATTTCCTAATTGATGTCCGGATGGGATAAGATTTAGGCCTCCTGCATCACTCCAAGCGCTAGCTTCAATATTAAGCATATCAAATACTTTAGCTGCAGCTTGCGGCATGAAAGGCTGCGACAAAACTCCCAAATTGGCTACAATTTGGGTGCATGCATGGAGCACAGCTTTTGCTTCTTTTTCATCGGACTTAATACTCTTCCAAGGCTCATAGGTCGTTAAGAATTTGTTTGCATCTCTAGCGACAAGCATCAAAGCATCTAGCGCATCTCTAAACTTATACTGTTCGATTAAGCCAGCGATATTTTCTCTTGCGTCCTTCACCACTAGCATGGCATCATCACTAATGTTCTTGTATTCGGATGATGAAGGAGGTACTACTCCATCAAAATATTTGTGATTAAGGACCATAATTCGATTCACAAAGTTTCCATAAGCAGCCACTAGCTCACTGTTCACCCTGGTTTGAAAATCAACCCATGTAAACTCCGAATCTTTTGTTTCTGGAATGTTGGCACAAAGCACGTAGCGAAACTCATCTATTTTTTCAGGATGTTCATCAACAAATTCATGCGCCCAAATTGCCCAATTTCTAGAAGTAGATATTTTGTCTCCTTCCAAATTCATAAACTCATTGCCTGGGACATTCACTGGTAAATTAAACCCTCCTTTTGCATTTAAAATTGATGGAAAGATTATGGTATGAAAGACAATATTATCCTTACCAATAAAATGTATTAGCGCGGTATCATCATCCTTCCAATACTGCTCCCAATTAGCAATTTTACCATCCAAAGCTAGCTGTTTAGTTGCTGAGATGTAGCCGATGGGTGCATCTAGCCAAACATATAGTTTTTTATTTTCAGCACCTGGAATTTGAGGAGGAACACTCACTCCCCACTCCAAATCTCTCGTTATCGCTCGGGCTTGCAGACCGTCGTTTAACCAGCTACCTACTTGCCCCATCACATTTTTTTTCCATTCTTTAGGGTCGTGATGGATCTTCCCTTTATACATTCCATTGTTTATCCATTCCTTCAACCATTCCTGATCTTTATCCAATGGAAGATACCAATGTTTGGTTTTTCTTAATTTGGGCTTCTTTCCGCTTAGCACAGATATTGGGTGTATTAAATCCAAAGCATTTAAAGTGCTGCCGCAACTCTCACATTGATCCCCATAAGCTTCTGGGTAGGAACATTTAGGGCAAGTACCTTTTACATAACGGTCTGCCAGAAACTGTTTAAATTCTTCATCGTAAAATTGCTCAGTTTCTTGCTCTACAAAAACCCCTTTATTGTACAATTCTAAAAAAAATTCTTGCGCAGTTTCGTGGTGAATATCCGATGAAGTGCGATGAAAAATATCAAATGAAATTCCAACTTTTTCAAAGGAATGCTTCATTTGAGCATGGTATTTATCAACAATTTGTTGCGGACTAACCCCTTCTTGCTTAGCTCTTATAGTTATTGGAGCTCCATGTTCATCAGACCCACAAATAAAAACAACATCTTTACCGATTAATCGAAGATATCGAGCATATATATCGGCAGGCAAATAAGCTCCAGCTAAATGACCGATATGTAATGGACCGTTGGCATAAGGTAAAGCAGCAGTAACTGTATATCTTTTGGCATCTTTCATTGCGATCAAAGGTAGCGGTATTTTAATAAATGAGCAGTTTGATACTCAAGTTTTATCCACTAGAATTCCCTTATTGTTTAATCAATTTAAAATTAACAAAGGACCCTGCGCTCTGCACTTGAATAAAGTAAATCCCCGAAGCATAGTCCAATTCAAACTTTTCTTTAAACAACTGACCTTTACTTAATCTACCCGAATAAATCTCGCCCAATGATTGCCCTGAAAGTGCAAATACGTTTATTGTAAAATCGACATCCATTGATGCCTCCATCTCCAAAACAAAATAATCTATAACTAAATTGGGGTAAAGGTGGATAGCGCTAAAATCATTACCCAAGTCCTGGATGGCTAAGATATTGTTAAGACTTGCAAACAAGGTGTCTTGCCCCGTAAATATAAAAGATGTTACCAGGCTATAATCAGGTAAAGTTGCTGGTGATAAGTCCCATTGATTGAACACACTAGAAGCATACGGTGTAATACTAATAGGAAGCAATTCTCCCAATTGATAAATCCCCATATAAGGTGAACTGGTAATCACATCACCTCCTACTTCTAGTTGTGCTGTACCGGCTGGTTTTGTAACTACCCATAAGGTATCCACCTCATCATACCATGCAATTATTGTATCATTGGCTAAAACATTAAAGTCCACTACATTGGAAAGATTGGAAGGATTTAAAGTGCTAGTTATTGTCGTCCATTCTCTAAATGTGAAACTCGGATTATTATTCGCATTAATAATCACATTGGTTGCCGATTGATAGGTCTCCGTATATGGGAATACACTTTGATTGACTCCGTCAATATCCAAACTACCCGCTCCAACCGGATTGGTCAAATAAGTGATGTTATAATTTGGAATGGCTGTAAAATTAACCATCACGGTATCATCACTGAGCCAAGTTGTACTAATGGCTGGATTAATGGTGTTAGGCAAAGGTATATTATTTTGAAAGTCCCAATCATTAAAAAAGAAACCGGCATTTGCAGTAGCAACTAGATTTGCAGTAGCACCTTGAACATATTGAGTTGTGTAAGGAAATCCTGGGACGCCTATACCATTGATACTTATAGTTCCAGCTCCAACAATATTGATAAGATAAGTTAATGAGTAAGTAGGTACAGAATCAAAATTAATATAAACAGTATCGTTTGACACCCACTCTACCTCAATGTTTGAGGAAGTATTATTGGGTAATGGAGTATTATTCTGGAAACCCCAATCTACAAAGTTAAAGCCTAAGTTAGCTGTAGCTTGAATATTGGAAGTATCCCCTTGAATATGGTATTCAGTATGCGGAAAAACACTTACATTACTTCCATCAAGAATCATTGTACCTGCTCCAACTGGTTGGACGATATAAACTGTGGTATCGGTCAAAACAGCGTCAAAATTTACGATTAAGGTATCATTGGTGTATGTGAAAACTGTTGAATTAGGAATTGTTACGTTTGGCAATGGGCTATGTATTTCCCAATCCCAGTTAGCAAATGAAAAACCTGGATTGGCAATCGCATCAAAAAGCTGATTAGTAGAATCACTAAGGCTTTGTAAGCAAGGAAATTCAGTGATAACTGTACCGTTCATAAGCACATATCCCGATCCCGTAGGTTGCACATCTACATAAATACAGTTTATTGGTGTTGGAACAACATTTGCTTTTTTCATCTTCCAAACATAAATATCTTTCTTTCCAAGGGAAGTGAGGGATACTCCGTCAAAATCTGCAGTTTGCTCATAGAAACCTACTGCGTACAAATTGCCTTGCCCATCTTCACAAATATCCCCAGCTCTATCATCATTTGTTGGACTACCACCTAGTTTGGCCCAAACCCAGTTAGCCGTTGAACTACTGCCATCTAGCTGAGCAACAAAAGCAACATCAGAGGTGTCACCAGTGCTTAAAACTAAATTGCTATCAAATCGAAGGGAGTCTCCAGCTACACCAGCCAAATAGACCTGCATGTCTTCATCCACAGACATTTGATAGGGTTTATCTGTCCCTTCACTTCGAGCCCGTTTAGCCCAGACCCAATCTCCATTGGTGGTTATTTTAGCTACAAAAATATCTCTCTTCTTATTATGACTTAGGGTATCTGTACCATTAGAAGCATTTGCGCCAGAAAAAACCATTTTATTTCTATATTCCCCTGCGACATATACATTATCACAATAGTCTATAGCAATACCATTTGCTCTATCTGTTTTGTTTGAACCGACGTTTTTTGCCCAAAGGAAATTTCCATCCTTATCCATTTTAAATATGAAAGCATCCCATTCTCCTATACTGGTAAGTGCGATTGACCCATAATTGCCCATATTTTCAAACCCGCCAACCACATAAACATTGGAAAAATTATCGATTGCAATTCGATTATCCCTCGACCCTCTTTGATCTTTTATACCGTCAAACTTATGCGCCCAAATGAAGTCTCCATTATCGTCTAGTTTAGCAACATAACCCAAAGGAGTACAGGCAGAACCCCAATTTGGATTATTCAATGTTATCGCATCAAAATCAGCACTTATACCTGAAAAGAAACCCGTTATATATATAAAACCATCTCTATCTAACTTTACGTCATAAGAATGGTCATCTGCATCATAAATCGGAAAAGGACAATTGGGTCCACTACCTGCACCTGCATTTGCACCAAAGCTTCTTGCCCATACACAATTCCCATTTGGATCTATTTTTGTTAGTAGAGAAGAATCATGGCTGTTGCCATTTGTAACGCTGCAAGATCCGATATTGAATGAAGACCAAAAAGTGCCTGTTACATATACATATCCATCTGGGGTAACATGCATGCCCAGAGCCCTGTCATCGCAGCAAGTTCCGGTTTGATCACCTCCCGCTAAAGCCCAAAGCACATTACCGGCAGAATCCATTTTAACGATGAAAACTTCTTTGTTGGTTCCTGATGCAGGACTATTTGTCAAGGTTATTGTTCCGAATGTAGCAGAAGTATTAAAGTATCCACTAGCATATATAAAACCTAAGCTATCTGTTCCAATACTTATTCCTTTATCGGAGTTAGATCCACCCAAAGAAACGACCCATTCTGTATTTTGAGCTTGAGTAAGATTACTCATTCCAATAACTACTAAAATAAAAAGTATTATTTTACGCATATTTCTAATCTTATATTGCTTAAATATAGGACTTTATAATCAAAAAATCCATGGCAGCATTCAAACATCCTCCGTTTTTAAATGCCGGAGATAAGATAGCGATCACAAGCACAGCTCGCTTAATTTCAAAAGAAGAAATTAAATGGGCTAAACAAAAACTAGAATCATGGGGATACGAAGTGGTCCTTGGAGCAACTATTGGATTAAAACATCATCAATACGCAGGAACTGATCAAGAAAGAGCCGATGCGCTCCAAGAATTAATCAATAGCGATGATATTAATGCTATTCTATGCGCTCGAGGAGGATATGGGACAGTTCGGATTTTGGACAAACTTGATTTCACTTCCTTCATGCAAAAACCGAAATGGATTATAGGCTATAGTGATGTCACTATTCTTCATGCTCATATCAATAATTACCTGGGTATTCAAACGCTGCATGCCAGTATGCCGATTAACTTTGAAAACAACACAGCAGAGAGTCTAATGTCCATCAAAGAAAGTTTGGAAGGAGGCATGCTGAGTTACCATTTTCCGAGTCATCCACTCAACAGAAAAGGCAATTGCACAGGAGAAATCATTGGAGGAAATTTATCTATACTTTACAGTATTTTAGGGACAAGTTCGGGGTTTAATCCTGATAATAAAATTCTGTTTATTGAAGATTTAGATGAATATCTTTATCATATCGATCGAATGATGATAGCACTTAAAAGGGCTGGAAAGTTGAGCAAACTTAAGGGCTTAATTGTCGGTGGAATGACAATAATGAATGACAATAATATTCCTTTTGGTCAATCAGCAGAAGAAATTATTCTTGAGCATTGTAAGGAATTTGACTATCCTATATGCTTTCAAGCACCATTTGGACATCTGGAAGACAATCACTCGCTAAAATTGGGCGCTATGCATAGCTTAAAAATAATCGATGATGGGGTAGAGCTAAAAGCGATATAGCTTATGCAATTTTAAAGGCTGGACTCATATTTCCCATTTCTGCCTGACTAAGTAAAAAGGCGTTAAAAGTATTTACCACATCCCCACTCTTCCACAAACTGGATTGCAAGACCATTCCTTTGAATCCTAGCTGATTAATTCTGTGTTGATTTTTGAATTCAATGCCTCCATAAGCATACACATTCTTTGTGGTGCTAGATATTACATTTTTTACTTCAAATGCATCAAAATTACTCGATGAATTTTGTTCACCCAGCTTTTTATACATTGGGCCAATAAATACTATGTCAAACATGGTATCGACAAACTCTACGTTCTTAATATTATCAATGGTTGTTGATAATTGGAACCGCTTGATTCCGTGAAATTTTATTTTTTTGAACTTACCAAAAAACCCATTAAAATAACCATTAGGAAGATGTATACCTTTTAGAATGAATGATTTCATTAGACTATGATGATGGTGTAAGACGATACGATGATGATATTCTCGATTGATTAAATTTAGCAGTGAACATAAATCATCCTTGGAATAACCTGGCTTTCGAATGTGTAATTCGTCTAATCCAGACTCAAAAAGTTGATTTATTTTATCAGCTTCATTGCTAATTGCATAGGGTAAAGTATAAACTATGAATTTCATTGTTTAGAGTCCTTCTTTTTTTATGAACTTTGGTAGATAAAATGCCAAAGTCTATCTTATGTTACTTAATTTTGTTTTATGCAGATGTTAATCGAAATATTGGGTCTCTTTTTTGGGATTTTATACATCCTTAGTATGGTAAAAGAAAAATGGTACAGCTGGCCTTTTGGTTTATTAGCTGTAGGGTTTTATGCCATTTCATGTTATCATTACAATTTGATAGGAGAACTTTTTCTTCAATTGATCTACGCAATAATAGCACTATATGGATGGTTTAAATGGAGAAATAATTCACATAAGCACTTTACTATCAGTAAACTGTCCAAATTGCAATACATCTACGCAATACTAAGCGCTATTCTAATTACTTTGGGAAGCTATTTCATCCTCACAAAGATTGGAAGTTCCTTACCCATGCTAGATGCTATTACAAACGGGTTTGCTATTGTTGCGACCTTCCTTGCTGCAAGAAAGAAAATCGACAACTGGCTTTTTTGGATTCCTATAAATGCCTTGACCGTATGGATGATGTTAACAAAGGGAATGCCCTTCTATGCTGTATTGTACTTTTGTTACGGGACGTTTGCGTTGTTTGGTTACTACCAATGGTATTTAAAATTGAATAAACCTTCAGCAACTCATTAAAGAACATGGACAGTAGCAAAAATAAAGTCATTAAAATTGGAATAACGGGACCCGAATGCTGTGGGAAAACTTCCCTCGCTCAAAGACTTCATCATGAATTGAAGCTACCAATGGTTCATGAATATGCGCGAAGTTATTTTGAAAGTCGGCCAATCAGCAATCAAAAGGAAACCATATACCATATTGCGCAAGAACAGATCAAACTAGAAAATGAAGTTAGTGCTCTTCATAAAACACTAATTTGCGATTCTGATTTAATCAATATCAAAATATGGTTACGACACTACAATCAACCCATTCCTGATTTTATTGAGCATCATTTAAGAACAAACCCTTATTCATTTAGCCTATTGATGTACCCCAATATACCATGGGTAAGCGATGGCATGCGCGCTAATCCGCTTAATCGATTGAGCTTATATAAGCAATTTGAAGCAGAGTTAAAACTGTATAACATCCCATACCTTTCAATCCATGAGATGGAGGAGGCTAGGTACTCAGCTGCTGTCGGGGCTATTCAAACTTTGATTCCTAAGGCTTAAGCCGTTGACTTGTTCTTGGGAAAGGTGAAGCTTCTCGAATATGTTTTAGCTTACAAATCCAAGTAATCAGACGCTCTAAACCTAAACCAAATCCAGCATGAGGAACTGAACCAAATCGGCGTAAGTCCAGATACCATTCATAATCTTCTTGATTAAGGTTCTCTTCTTGAATTTGTTCAATGAGGAATTCGAGATCAGTTTCGCGCTCACTTCCACCTACAATTTCACCATAACCTTCTGGAGCTAATACATCTACACCCTTTACATAATCGAAATTTCCTTCGACTCTTTTCATATAAAATGCCTTAATTTTTCGAGGCCAATTGTACACCATTATTGGACAACCAAACAGGCGAGTTAATACAGTTTCATCCGATCCACCTAAGTCACTTCCGTGTTCAAAATTCTCCGCGGACTTTATCCATTGCGGGATATTGCGGGCATCCTCTTCAAGTTCTTTTACTTGCGCTTTCAGCTGCGCCACTCTGTTTCGATTGAAGTTTTTAATTCCTTTCTTACTTACATTATCATTAACGATTGCTTCACGCTCTTCTATCTCAGCATTTACCTTGATAATCTCTTCTTGGGTAGTTTTCAAATCATTCCCTAGCATCTGAATCGCATTGACTCCATTCACTTCCTTTTTACCTGTGAGCATTTCTACAGCCTCATCATAAGAGATTCTTGGGAATTTTTGATTGACAGACTTGAGCGCTTCAATATCGCGACCTAAAATTTCCAACTCTGTTTTACAACGATCAATTACTTCATTGACTACAGCCCTTAACATTTCTTCAATCAAATCCATATCCATATCTAGATCGTAAAAAGCCATTTCTGGTTCTACCATCCAAAACTCAGTGAGGTGTCTTCTTGTTTTTGACTTTTCTGCTCTAAAGGTTGGGCCGAAGGTGTATATTTTCCCTTGAGCCATGGCCATCGCTTCTCCATACAATTGTCCTGTTTGAGCTAAATAGGCTTCCTGACCGAAGTAATCTGTCTTGAACAAATCAGTTGTTCCTTCTGCAGCACTTCCTGTGAAAATCGGCGAATCCATTAAAGAAAAGTCCTTCTGCTGAAAAAAGTTATGAATCGCATATATCGTTGCATTTCGCACTTTCATGATTGCCCATTGACGTTTGGACCTCAACCACAAATGCCTTCTTTCCAATAAAAAATCAACGCCATGTTCTTTAGGTGTAATTGGATAATCTTCCGCGACATCAATAATTTCAAAACTGCTCGCTTGCAACTCATATCCTCCAAGCTGCTTTTCATCTTTAAGTACTTCTCCACTAATTGAAACCGAACTTTCTAGACTCATTGATTTGCTTAAATCAAAAGTTTCAGAAACTTTATCTTCCGCAATAACACATTGGCAAAAACCCGAACCATCTCTCAAATTAACAAAAGCTATGCCCTTACTTTCTCGACGATTAGCCACCCAGCCTTTTAAGGTTACGGTCTGACCTACATATTTAGACATTTCATTAATGTATATCCAATTCATTGCAATAGCTTTAAATGAAGCGTAAAGTTAGCTTATTCAATTCTTATTTTATGTATCCTTTTATTCAAAATATATAAGTACCCTAAAGTTTTCATCATCCAAAAAGTTTTTAATAGGTTGGCTATTTTTTTCTTAATTTTGAGCTTGAAAATCAATACCTTTTATGCTCAATCAACGTTTGTCTCAAAAGCTGCAACAAAAGCTTAGCCCACAACAAATTCAATTAATGAAATTGTTACAGATTCCTACGGCCAATTTGGAACAGCGTATAGAAGAAGAGCTAGAGGCTAATCCTGCCCTGGAAGAAGGCGATGTCATTGATAACGTACTGGATGACTTAGACCAGGAAATGGAAGAAGATAAGACAGAGAAAGAAAGCGAAGATGATCTGGAAGATTTTGGTGTAGAAGAGTATTTCGATGAGGACGGCGAATACCCTGAATACAAAACAAAAGACCAAAGCTATGATAATCGTGATGATGATAACAAAACTATTCCAATAAGTGTTGGAATAACCTTCCACGAATTTTTATTAAAACAGTTGGGCATTAAAGAATTGCATGGAGACGACTATATTATTGGTTCGCAAATCATAGGTAGTATTGACGATGATGGATATTTAAGAAGAGAAATGATAAATATTGTCGATGACTTAGCTTTTGCACAAAACATAATAGTAAACGAAGAAAAGATTGAAGAGATTTTAACCTTTGTGCATTCATTTGACCCTTCAGGTGTGGGTGCCCGCGATCTGCAAGAGTGTTTATTGTTGCAACTTAAAAGGAAGCAGACCAATCCCTTAATAAAGAGTGCAATCATCTTATTAGAAAATCATTTTGAGCATTTTTCAAAAAAGCATTACAATAAATTGGAAGCTGCCTTGGACTTGAGCTCTGAGGATTTAAAAAGTGTAATAGATGAAATATTAAAGCTAAACCCTAAGCCGGGCAGCGGCTATACGGGAGGAAACAATTCAAAAATTCATCATTATATTATACCAGACTTCACCGTTAAGAATGAGGCCGGAGAATTAGAGCTCTTGTTAAACATGCGAAATGCGCCCGACTTAAAAGTGAGTAGGTCATTTAAGGATATGTACACCTCTTATAAGCAGAGTAAAGAGAAAAATAGTGATAAGAAAAATGCGATTATTTTTATCAAACAAAAAATGGATGCGGCTAAATGGTTCATAGACGCTATCAAGCAGCGTCAACAAACCATGATGCTCACAATGCGGGCTATTCTGGACTATCAGAATGAGTTTTTCTTAACCGGCGATGAAATGACCCTAAGACCTATGATTTTAAAGGATATTGCCGAAATGACGGATTTGGATATTTCCACGGTATCCCGTGTAGCTAATTCAAAGTATGTACAAACAGAATTTGGAACTATCTTATTGAAATTTTTCTTTAGTGAATCCATGCAAAATAGTGATGGAGATGAAATCTCAACTAGAGAAATTAAAGCCATACTTCAAGAAATTATTAAGGAAGAGAATAAGAAAAAACCTTATTCAGATCAAAAATTAATGGATTTATTGAAAGGGAAAGGTTATGAAATAGCCAGAAGAACAGTAGCAAAGTACCGCGAACAATTGAGTATTCCTGTCGCTCGTTTAAGAAAAGAATTATAAATTATGCATAATAAGCTAGCCAAATTAATATCCTACATACTTCACCCCATTTTAATGCCTTTATACATGGCTATATTGGTTATTTTTGCTCATCCGCAACAATTTACAGACACTTCAATCATTCACAATGAAGTTAGGCTGATGTACTATGGCGCATTAACTGTTTTTTTTCCATTGTTTTCGTTTATGTTGATGTGGAAACTGGATGTTGTTTCTTCTTTCGATATGAGTGATGGCAAGGAACGATTTATTCCATTGATTGCTTTAGCTACTTTTTGGTTATGGGCATACTTTCTTTTCAAGGAGGAAGGGCTATATCGTACCTCTAGTTATTTCCCATTGGGTTTAATGACTTTGGGATGCATATTTTCTCTCTTTATCTTGTTTCCGCTTAATTTTGTAGCAAATACCTCTTGGCATCTTGTAGGTATAGGCGGATTGATCAGTTTGATTCTTAATATTATGCGGACAAGTCAATACAATCTCGTATTGGTGTTGATTGCCGCGATAATCCTCTTAGGCTTATTGGCAAGTGCGCGATTAAGTATGAATTTGGTCAATAAAAACGGGCTAATGATTGGCTTCTTAATTGGTTTCTTTGGGCAGTTTTTTGCTTTTCAGGTCTGGGGAAGGTTGCTCTAATAAAGACCTATTGTTAGAAGGTCTTTCAAAACAATTCGATTTCTAATTTCAGAAACTTTCGATCACTTTAAATTCTGTACGTCTATTTTTCTGACGACCAGCTTCATTATCTGAACCATCCTCATTTTCATTTGGAGCGATAGGTGAATTTTCGCCATATCCCTTGGCATATAATCTATCTTTTGAAACGCCTTTTGAAATCATATAGTCAACGCAGCTTTGAGCCCTAGCTTGTGATAATTTATAATTAGTATCGGAAGAGCCAATGGCATCAGTATGCGCTCCTAACTCGATAACAATTTCAGGATTCTCCTGTAAAATTATAATTAGGGCATCTAATATCTTTTTGGATCCATTGCTTAATGACGACTTCCCAAAGTCATAGAACACATTGTCCAATTCATAAGTTTTACCCACTTCAATTGCTGTTAATGCAGCAGAAACATCTAACAGCTCTAGATCCATTGGAATATCACTTGTCAAGACCATAACTTTATTCTTAAAGTAACCCTCCTTTACTATTTCAATAACATAATCTTTATCCAAATCTAAGGTAAAGCTATAGTCTGTGCGTCCTAAAGGCATCCTTTTTGTAGACAAGGTTTGCTTCTCTCCATCAGCTAACAATAGCTTAAGAATAATGACTGCATCATCCAGCTTTTCTGTTCTAAGTGAATCCTTGTCGTCATAAATACTTCCCTTGGCTTCTATGATGTATCTATTAATGTTTAGGTTTTGATTTAAGGTATCTTCATCAGGTATGTCAAGTGTTGAAACATATTCAAAGGATGAAGTAAATCCAGGCTTAGATACTTCTACTTTGTATTCTTTATCTGGTTTAAGATTAAAAAAGTAGTCTTCCTTCACATCCAACAATTCCTCAACCATCACTTCATTTCCAGCTTGATTGGTCATATACAATCGAATATTTGCCCCTTGGATGGGAACATCTCCGTCCTCCTCTTCCTTAAATACAAAGCCTTCCAGTCCAAACTTAAAATCCTCAAAGTAAAAAATATCATCGCCTGTATATCTCTTTTTTATTTTCGAAGTTCCTTCTCGATTAGAGACAAGGAATCCACTGGTTTTACCCAACTCTTTAACATAGTATAAATCATCTGCTGTTGAATTTATCGGCAATCCAGCATTTTCAGGTTTAGTCCAACTCAAATCATCCTTCTCATAACTTACAAATACATCGAAGCCACCAATACTTGGATGCCCATTGCTACTAAAATAAAACAAGTTTTCCTTGTTGTCATAGTAAGGGGTCATTTCATCTTGTTTGGTATTAATACTTCCAGCTAATAATCTCGGACCCTTAAAATCTCCGCTTGCTGTTCGAATAAAATACCAGATATCCATTCCACCTATACCTCCTTCGCGATCACTAACAAAATAGACGATTTCCATGCCATCCCCACTCGTGCGCACTGTAGGCTGAGTAGAAGTATATTTCGTGCTATTTATCGATTTATTTAGCGCCGCAGGCTCTTGCCACTTTTCGTTATTCCTCTCGCTTAAGTATAGGTTACAAATGATTTCATCGATCTCATTATTGAAGCACTTGCAGAAATATATTCTATTTCCATCCTCAGAAATTGCCGAATTACCCGTTCCAAATTTTTCATCTTGGAACATTTCAGGTAGTCTTTTTCCACTTTCCCATATTCCATCTACTTTATTGGATTGGTATAGCTTGTAATGAGGAATATCCTTTCTATTCTTTACGAATACTAAATCATCTTCCTGAAGCGAAGTATAGTAAATCGTCGAATCATTGATTGGCATGGGAGCAGCATCTTCATATCCAGAATTTACCCCGTCTCCTAATGATTTAACCTTAACTTTCTTAGACTCGGTATGCGAAATAGCCCAATCTGCACCAGCTATTTCATTGTCGACAATCTCCATCCACATAGCCTTGTCTGGCATCGACAGCTCCCCTTTAAATGCATTCAATCGCTTTTTAGCCTCTTCGAACTCCCCGATTTGCTTTAGGGATACACCATAATAGAAATCGAATAAAGCATACATTCCTCTATTTTCCTTTTCAATGCGCTTACTGTTAGTTTTTGCATCGACAGGATGCTCCTCAAAACTCGCAAAATATTTAACGGCATTTTTATAATCGTTCGCTTTCAATGTTGCCATCGCCAACCAAAACTTTGCATACCTGTTTTCAGGCTTAACTCGAATAACTTCTTTGTAATATTCTATCGCAGAATAGTAATGACTTTGCGCATATAGTAAATCGGCAACTTTTAGCTCATGTCTTGATTTAATAGCTTTTTCCTTATCTATTTGAGCATAAATGGATGTAGTTATTAAAACAATTGAACATATAATTCCAATTAACTTTTTCATGAATAGGTTTTAGAGGAGTTAGTTTTTTAAAATCTTCTTGCTGGCAGGGATTTGTTTGCTTTATAACTGCGAATACTTTCTCCCATATAAATCAAAGAGATTTCAAAAGCACCTTTGAGATTTGAAGAATTCTGAAGATTTGAAAGATTTACATCGTAAGAAGCACCAATCCTCATATTTCTAAACTCTACCGAGGATAATACGACTACAGCGTCACCATTGACCGGGCTCAATCGATAACGAGCACCTAAATGGATGCTAGAATTGGTTCTAAAACCAGCGCTAAAGTAATACCCTAATGAACTACCTGCCAAAATCATATGGTTCTCTCCTTGCTTTTGATAAAGTATGTCTGGAGCTAAAGCCAATTTATCTGAGAGAAACACTTCAATACCTAAATCGCCTAAATACCTTCTTTTTAAGAAGATGTCATCGTTTTCGCTGATAAACCATTGATTTGGCTGACTCATGTGAAAAGTTGAAAAACCACCTTGCATTTTGAAACGATCACTAAACTGGGATTTCCAGTAAAGACCAAAATTATAATCAAAATAAAAGAATGCCCCCCTATCAAAATTGTTTGCGTCAAACTCTGAGCTATAGCCTGTCCCACTGTGACTAATCACGTCAAACTGATCATAAAAAACATAGCTCTCACGGTCCATACTTCTTTGTACATAAGCTACTTGACCTCCTAATGATATTCTATGATTTCCCAATCTGCCAATACCCTTATGATATGCTAAAGAAAGACCTATATTACTGGTTACTAAACTGGCTTCACCTACCCTATCGTTGGTGAACATTAAGCCTAATCCCAGCTTATCATTTTTTAACTGGCCTTCAAACAAGGGTAAATCAATGGCGGCTCCAGGAGTAACAAAAGCATTTTTGTTCAAGAATGAACTCCACTGATTACGGTAAATAACCGCAACTCGATAAGAACCATCAAAATTCCCCGTAAGTGCAGGGTTTAAGGCTTGAGCAAAAGTATAATACTGGGAAAAATGGACATCTTGAGCCAAACTCACTTCTAAACAACATGTAAAAAAGAATACAACAAAGCCTAGGTAATAATTTTTCATAGTTTAGGGTTTTTCTAAGATGTTATATTTTAAAGATATAAATTTACCTTTTAAAATTTTTAAAACTTATCAAATATACTCAATGCAAGCAAACTATAAAAAATTACTAAAGTTTACCAATAAGATTGCTGACATTAAAAACGCAATTGCTGTTTTAAATTGGGATCAAGAAACCTACATGCCTCCGAAAGGCCAGGGATTTAGGGCACAGCAGATTGCAACTCTAAGTGGCATAGCTCATGAAGCAGAAACATCAACGGCTTATGAAAATTGTATCAACGAACTATTAGAAGAGCCCTCATTAAACCCAGTTGAATCCAAAAACATACAACTACTCAAGCGAGATATGGTCAAAGCTAAGAAACTGCCAAGCGATTTTGTTATTGGATTATCTAAAGCAACTTCCAAAGCCTTCCATGCATGGATTACTGCTCGAAAAGCAAATGACTTTGAGCTATTTAAAGAAGCTTTGAGCGAAATGGTGAAAATTCAGCAAGAGAAAGCAGAGATTTATGGATACAAGGATCATATTTATAATGCGCTAATGGATGATTATGAGCCGAAAGCAACGGTTCAAGAAATTGACACCCTTTTTAGTGAGGTGAAAACCAAGCTCAGTCCACTACTCGCTCAAATTGCGAAGAGTCCGCAAGTGGAAGATGCTTTTATGTATAAGCAATTTGCAAAAGATAAGCAATGGGATTTTGGAATGACTATTTTAGAGCAATTAGGCTACGATTTAGAGGCTGGTCGTCAAGATCTTGCTGAGCATCCTTTTTCCACTACCTTTAGTCCCTTTGATGTTCGAGTAACCACTCGTATCAAAGAAAACAACCTCTACGATATGCTTTGGAGTTGCATTCATGAGTGTGGTCATGCGCTATACGAACAAGGATTAAGCGCAGCAGAATATGGTCTGCCTTGCGGCGAAGCTGTTTCGTTAGGCATACATGAAAGTCAATCTAGGTTTTATGAAAACAATATAGGTCGCAGTGAAGCTTTTTGGGAATCTAACTATCCAGGTCTTCAAGCGACATTCCCTAATCAGCTTGGAGATGTTTCTAGTGAAGATTTTTATCGAGCGGCTAACATTGTAAAGCCTTCCTTAATACGAACCGATGCAGATGAGTTAAGCTATCATTTTCATATTATGATCCGTTATGAAATTGAGAAGCAGTTAATCGATGGAAGTTTAGCTGTATCCGATGTTAAGGAGGCGTGGAATGCTTCATACTCAAAATATTTGAATATAAATGTTCCATCTGATAATCAAGGAGTTCTTCAAGATGTGCATTGGAGTCATGGCGGGTTTGGCTACTTCCCTACTTATTCGTTGGGTAGTTTTTATGCTGCACAGTTTGAAGCAAAAATGGTAAAGGAGATACCTGATATGTTTCAAGAAATAAGAACTGGAGAATTTAGTAATATCTTGACTTGGTTGAGAACGAACATCCATCAACATGGACGTTTTTACACCTCACAAGAATTGTGTAAAAATGCGACAGGTGAAACGCTTAAATTCGACTATTTCATGGATTATGCAGTTAAAAAATATTCAGCAATCTATGCTTTATAAAAGCGCAAGGAAATCAAATAACTTTAAAGCCTTATCATTGCATCAAATCCCGTATTGCATCTTCCATGTCCTCAAACTTAAAAGCGAAGCCCCTTTCTAAGATTTTATTTGCACTACAATTTTGACTTAAAAACAAAACATCACTCATTTCACCAAGAGCCAGTTTAAGTCCAATTTTTGGCGCAGTGATGGCTATTGTGTTTCGAACACCAGCGATTTCTTTTGCCAACTTTGCTTGAGTAACTGGTTTTGGGGCAACAGCATTGTAAACTCCCGATATGTGCTTATTTTCAATAGCAAAAATGAACATCTCGGCTAAATCATCAATATGTATCCAAGAGTAAATTTGTTTTCCATTGCCTAAAATACCTACAAAAAAAGGTAAAGTCTTCGTTATTTCTGGCAGTGCTCCTCCATCTTTTGCAAGCACTATACCAATTCGAAAAATAAGCTTTTTGATAACTTTATCATTAATTATATAGCTCTCTTCCCACAACTTACATACCGATGCAAGAAAATCATCTCCGGCGACTTTATCCTCCGACAATATTCCGTCTTGTTTTCCATAATATCCTATTGCTGAGGCACCAATAAACTGTGTTACCTGATGATCTTTTTGATTCAAAAAATTCATAAGCAGTAAGGAAGATTCTACGCGGCTATCCAAAATTTCTTTCTTCCTTGTTTTGGTCCATCTCTTATCCGCTACTCCTGCTCCAGCCAAATGAATAATGCTAGTAACGCCATTAAAAGCCTTAGCATCCATCACTTGCATGCTAGGATCCCAATAAAACACACCAACTCCTTTCCTTTTATAACTTTTACGAGTCGACAAATGGGCCACTTCTATTCCTTTCTCCAATAGTATTTCGGTGATTCTTGTCCCAAGCAGACCGCTTCCCCCTGTTATCAGTACTTTATTCATGTTGTTAAAATTATTGATGAGTGTGGTAAGTTCACCTTACCTTTATAAGCTTAATACTTTAAATTTTGTTCATCTATGAAAAATAGCATATTCGCATTAAACTTGCTTTTCCTGTTCGCTTGCAACACTAATGATGTCGTATCCACAGATGTAAATTTAGCTGAACTTCCGTATGAAGGTAAAAAAAAGTCCAAAGAACTTCTCGTTCATGAATTGAGTGACCCTGACAAACTAAACCCTTTAACTTCCCAAGGTGCGGGTAGCTCATATATTGAACATTGTATGTTTATGTACTTATTGGATATTGATAAAGAAAAACTTGAAGTTATTCCTTGGTTAGCCAAAGAAAGACCCAAAATCAGCGAATTGAACGAAGGTCCATACAAGCTAAAAATTGATTATGAAATTAGGAAGGAAGCAACATGGGACAATGGTACTCCAGTTACCGCATATGATGTTGATTTTAGTTTCAAGACCACTAAAAACCCGCACGTAGATGCCGAGCACCAGAGACCTTATATCGATTTTGTAGCGGATATAATTATTGATGAGGAAAATCCAAAAAAGTTTTCTTTTTTGACCAATGAACTGCATTATTCTGCAGAATTTTCTAGTGGAGGAGTTAATTATATTATTCCAGAATACATCTACGACCCCGAGCAACTCATGCGAAAATTCAGCTTAAAACAGTTAAGTAATAAAGAGGAAATTGAAGAAATAAGAGGAGATCTTGATCTAATTACATTTGCTGAATCGTTCAACGGAGAAAAGTTTCAGCGAGAACCCGGATTTGTAGTTGGCTGCGGCCCATATAGCCTAGAAGAATGGACCACCGGTCAGCGAGTTGTCTTAAAAAAGAAAGAAAATTGGTGGGGTAATGCCTTAATAGGAACGCAGAGTTTCGACAATCATCCGGAAAAAATAATTTATGAAATCATCAATGATAAGGTGACCGCCGTGACCGCGACCAAAGATGAACAAATAGATATTATGCGCGGTGTTTCTCCTTATAATTTCAAGGAGCTTAGCACGGATAAAGCATTCAATAGCAAGTTCTTTATGTTTAATACTGATTTCTTATCCTACACTTATATAGGCTTAAATATGAGGCATCCAATTTTAAAAGAAAAAGAAGTAAGACAAGCACTTGCTCATTGTGTAAACGTTCCGCAAATCATCGAGATTATTATGTACGGTTATGCAAAACCGATTGGAAGTTTTGTGCATCCAAGCAAATCCCATTACAACACAAACCTTAAACCATATGAATTTAACCTCACTATCGCTAAAAATTTACTAGCTGGCGCAGGTTGGATTGATTCTGACCAAGATGGTGTTTTAGACAAAGAAATTGATGGGGTTAATACCCCTCTTCGATTGAGCATAAAATTTAACTCAGGAAATGACAGCCGCGAAAAAATATGCTTATTTCTAAAAGAGCACGCAAAAAAAATAGGTATTGACCTTGAAATTAAAGTAAAGGAGTGGACCGTTTATTTAGATGAATGTACAAACCATGATTTCGATATGTATGTCCTGGGGTGGGTTCAAGAGGCAGTTCTTGACGACCCCAAACAACTTTTCCATACCGATGCCTATAATGGAGGAAGTAATTATACCGGTTTCGGCGATGCATACACGGACGTACTTATCGATAATTTGAGAAAGGAAATGGATGATGAAAAGCGTACCAATATGTTTAAAGAGCTTCAAGCTATCGTTCATGAAGAAGTGCCATATATCCTCTTGTATACTCCGGATAATTTACTTACGATAAGTAAACGTTTTGGAAATGCCAAACCCTATATTGCGCGTCCCGGCTATGAGGAAAGAGAATTAATACTTAAAAGTTATAAAGGAGCGCAACAATAATTCTGTGCTAAAGGGATCTGTTTTAATTAATCGAAGTTCTATTGATTAACTGAAATTTTGCTATTTTAGCGCAACTTACCAATTAACAAAATAAAACCTCAATAATGATAAACGCAAAAAACTTGTTCAAATTAATCATGCTTCTTCCTTTAGCAGCATTTTTTACTAGCTGCACTAGTA
>JADHRO010000006.1 GCA_016777395.1 Chitinophagales bacterium
TGAAGTTAGTAATCGGTATGTGTTTAGGCAAAATTACTTGAACGCTGATCAAGATTTTGTGGCTCCACCACCAGGATATAATTTGCTTGGTGCAAAAATTTCTGCGAATATCAGTAGTTCAAAGGTCGGATATCGCTTATTTGTTCAAGTTGAGAACATGCTTAATGCTTCTTATCGAGATTATTTGAATAGACAACGGTACTTTGCAGACGATTTGGGTATTAGTTTTACTCTGGGGGCTCAGTTGAAGTTTTAATTATATTGTTTTATATTTAAACCAGAGCGTTAATTTTAAATCGCAAGAGAACAAAATTAAAAAACCCCAAGTCTTCACTTGGGGTTTTTTCGTGGTGCCTCCAGGAATCGAACCAGGGACACAAGGATTTTCAGTCCTTTGCTCTACCAACTGAGCTAAGGCACCAGCCTTTAAAAGGATTGCAAAGGTAAAATTTAATTTCATTTAAACACAAAAAAAATGAATAGATTTTTTTACGAAATGCAGTTGTATATTTGTAATATAATTAGACCTTAATGAGAATAGTTATCGCAGGAGCAGGAGATGTTGGCATTCACTTAGCCCGTTTGCTTGCGCAAGAAAAACAAGACACTGTAATCATTGATCAAGATTCGGAGAGTTTGCAATATGTGGAAAATCACTTAGATGTTTTCACTCTTAAAGGCGATGCTACTTGTCCGTTGATATTGAAAGAGGCAAAAATAGAGAAAGCTGCGCTTTTTATTGCGGTGACCGCAACAGAGGCCCACAACATTACGAGTTGTATTTTGGCAAAGAAAATGGGCGCTAGACAAACGATTTCTCGGATCAGCAATGCAGAATACCTTAATAAAGAAACAGGTTTAGACCTTAATGAATTGGGAATTGATTTTATGATTTCTCCCGAAAAGTTGGCCGCCTTGGAAATCGAACGCTTGGTAAGTCGAAATGCATTTACTGATAGTTTTGAATTTGATGAGGGAAAACTTCACCTTGTTGGTATCCATTTAGAAGCGCTATCCCCTCTAGTTGGCAAACAGCTGGAAGAAACTTCATACCTAAACCCTGCAAGTAATTTTATCCCAGTAGCCATTAAGCGAAAGACTGCTACATTAATTCCCCGTAGTACAACGTTTTTTGAGGAAGGTGATTTTGTATACTTTGTTTCTAAAGAAGATGGCGTTGTAGAGATAAGTATGTTAAGCGGTAGAGATAAGTTGAAAAGTAATGGAGTAATGATTCTTGGCGGAAGTCGCATTGGCATCAAAACAGCTGCTGCGCTTTCTGATAACTACAATGTTAAAATCATTGAGCAAGATGAAAAGAAATGCTTTGAGATTACAGATAAGCTTCAAAACGTACTTGTAATTAATGGGGATGGAAGAGACGTTGAGCTGCTGCGCGAGGAAGATATAGGGGCAATGGGTATTTTTATAGCGGTAACAGGAAGTTCGACAGCTAATATTATGGCTTGTCTAGTGGCCAAAGCTCAGGGTGTTACTAAAACGATCGCTCTCATAGAAAACATTGATTATATCCAACTTTCTCAAATGGTTGGAATTGATACGATGATTAATAAGAAACTGATCGCAGCAAGTAACATTTTTAGGCATATACGGAAAGGGGAAGTTCTTTCACTAACAAATATTCATGGAGTAGATGCCGAGGTTCTTGAGTTTAGAGTGTCAGAAAAATCTAAGGTGGCCAAAAAACCAATACGCGATATTAATTTTCCGAAAGGAGCCATCATTGGTGGAGTTATCCGAAATAATCAAGGGATGATAACCATAGGCGATTTTCAGATTGAAGAAGGGGATCATGTTGTTGTTTTTGCCATGAAAGAATCTATCTCTAAGGTGGAAAATTTCTTTAAATAGGAATAGATACAATGAAGTTGAACTGGAAAGTTATTGTAAGTTTTTGGGGCGCGCTGTTAATGATTAATGGGGTTTTCATGTTTTTCGCTATTATACCTGGTGTTCTTATGCACAATGATTCTGGATGGAAAGCACTTCTAATTTCTGGTGTCATTAATATTTTCATAGGTGGATTAATGCAACTTTTTTCAAGAACTGAGGATAAAACTATTACCAAACGAGAGGGTTTTTTAATTGTCTCTTTGGGTTGGATATTCTTAACCATTGGCGGCTGTTTCCCTTATCTCATAAGCGGCAGTATTCCCTCTCTTGTCTCTGCTATTTTTGAAACGATTTCGGGGTATACCACGACTGGAGCATCTGTGCTTAATGATATTGAGTCAATATCACCATCTATACTTACTTGGCGAAGTATTACCCATTGGATAGGTGGGATGGGAATCATTGTGCTTACCGTAGCCATTCTTCCTATACTGGGAATCGGTGGTATGCAGCTGTTTTCTGCAGAAGCACCAGGCGTTACTACAGACAAATTACATCCCAGAATTACCGACACTGCAAAAAGGCTCTGGTTTATATATGTGGGAATGACCTTTGCGGAAACAATCCTATTAAAATTAGCTGGAATGAGCTGGTTTGACGCCATTAATCATAGTATGGCGACGGTGTCAACTGGCGGTTTTTCAACAAAAAATGATAGCATAGCAGCCTTTGAAAATCCGTTAATCCACTATATCATTATACTCTTTATGTTTCTTTCAGGTGTAAATTTCGCGCTTACGTATTGGGGCTTGAAGGGCAAGTTAGATAAGATATATAAAAACCAGGAGTTTAAATTTTATCTGTTTATCACCATGTTCATCACCTTTATATGTACCCTCATATTGATGACAAACGCTTCTGTTGACTGGAGCCTAGAGGAGTCATTTCGTAAAAGTCTTTTTCAAGTCATTGCATTTATAACCACAACAGGGTTTGTTACAGAGGATTTAACTAATATTCAAGGCGCATCTATACTTAAGGTTATTTTCTTCTTCCTACTTTTTATGGGAGGAAGTGCAGGTTCTACTGCAGGAGGTATCAAAATTGTAAGGCATCTTGTGATTTTCAAAAATTCTTGGTTAGAATTTAAACGATTGTTACACCCATCGGGAATAATACCTGTTCGCTATAACGGTAATTCTGTGGAGGGAAGAATTACTTTTAATGTCATGGCATTCATCATTATTTATTTGATGATATTTGGTTTTGGGAGTATCGTAATGGCAGCTACGGGCTTAGACTTTGAAACGGCAATTGGAGCCGCTGCTACCAGTATTGGTAATGTTGGCCCTTCAATAGGAGGGGTGTGCCCAGTGTGTAATTTTTCAGGTATTAGTGCATTTGGGAAACTCTTTCTTTCTCTATTAATGCTCATTGGTCGCTTGGAAATCTTTACTGTTCTTATATTGTTTACCCCATTTTTTTGGAGAAGAAGCTGATCCGTCATTTTGTGAACTTGCTGACGACTTAGCAGGATTTACTCCTGGCATTTCAAAAGGAACTTGTCCGCCGCATTTTGGGTTTTAGTTACAAGAAATTATTATGCTCAATTGGAATGATATTATAAAATTTGCTTCGCACGGTAATCCCGAGCCAGAACGGCGCTTGGATAGGTCTGATAAAGAATGGAAACAACAACTATCGCCTGAAGAATATAGAATAACCCGTCAAAAAGGAACTGAACGACCTCATACGGGAGCTCTATGTAGCGCTCATGAAGCAGGTAAGTATGCCTGCATTTGTTGCGGCACTAATTTGTTTGATTCTACCATCAAGTTTGAATCAGGGTCAGGTTGGCCTAGCTTTACTCAACCCATTGAAGTCAATGCCATAAAGTATGAAAAGGATACGGCGATGGGAATGATTCGCGTGGAAGTAATGTGCAATGTCTGCGATAGTCACTTAGGGCATGTTTTTCCAGATGGACCTGAACCTAGCGGTCTACGATATTGCGTAAACTCTGCATCCATAAAATTGATTGAAGCGATAAATGATAATCGATAAAATTTGTGAAATCAATTACATTACATAACAACTTTACCAAGGAGTTGCCTGGAGATGAAAACACAAGTAATGCGAGGAGACAGGTATATAAGGCTTCATACTCATATGCCGAACCGCTTAGCCCATCAAACCCATCAATGATTATTACTTCTAAAGATATGGGTAAATCTTTGGGCTTAGATAATATGGCTTCAGAAGAATTCCTTCACTTGATGACTGGGAAGAAGATTGTAGCTAAAAGTTCCCCATATGCCATGTGTTATGGCGGACATCAATTTGGACATTGGGCCGGCCAGTTGGGTGATGGACGAGCGATCAACTTAGGCGAGATAAAACATGATGGAAAATCATGGGTACTTCAATTAAAGGGCGCTGGTCCAACTCCCTATTCTAGAGGGGCAGATGGACTGGCTGTGCTGCGATCTTCCGTAAGAGAATTCTTATGCAGTGAATCTATGTTTTATTTGGGGGTTTCCACCACTCGCGCGCTCTCCCTCGCATTAACAGGTGATAAAGTGCTCCGGGACGTTTTGTATGACGGCAATCCTATCTACGAAAAAGGAGCGATTGTTTGCAGGGTATCAGAAAGCTTTATTCGAATTGGTAATTTTGAATTGCAGAGTGCAAGAAAAGACTTAGATAGCTTAAAAATATTGGCAGATTTTACGATTAGACACTTTTACCCGAATTTAAAAGGACAAGGGAAAGACTTGTATCTAAGTTTTTTTAGAGCAGTGGCTGCCCGAACAGCAAGTATGATTATTGATTGGCAACGTGTAGGTTTTGTGCATGGGGTTATGAATACGGATAATATGTCTATTTTAGGACAAACAATAGATTATGGTCCTTATGGGTGGTTGGAAAACTATGATGAAGAGTGGACCCCAAACACCACAGACCAAGAGCATCGCAGGTATCGTTTTGGTAATCAAGGTTCTGTGGCACTATGGAATTTAACCCAACTCGCGAACGCGCTATACCCCTTGATTGAAGATGTTCCTGCACTTGAAATAAGTCTAGATGAATATCGAACAAATTACCTAAAAGACTATCATAAAATGTTAAATACGAAGATAGGTTTAACTAAAATGAAGGGGAATGATGAAAAATTGAATAAGGACCTGCATGACTTAATGATACATACCCAAACAGATATGACTATCTTTTATCGCCAACTTAGTTTATTTGAAGTAGACAAGCCAAGTGAGCATTTAAGATTAGTTAAGGATGCTTGCTACATCGGAGATGTGGTTTTTAATGAAAACAAGGAGGCATGGCTGAATTGGCTAGTTCGTTATGCTTGCCGATTAACAGAAGAAAGCAAGCCGGAAGAAGAACGAAGAGCCAATATGAACGGTGTCAATCCAAAGTATGTCTTACGAAATTATATGGCGCAGTTAGCCATTGAAGAAGCGGATAAAGGAAATTATGCTTTGATTCACGAACTGCATGACTTGCTTAAAAATCCTTATGAAGAGCAGCCTGAAATGCAAAAATGGTTTGCAATGCGTCCCTCTTGGGCATTGAACAAAGCAGCTTGCTCTCAGTTATCTTGCAGTAGCTAAACTGCCCACTATTGCTTCTTGTCTGATGAAAAATTTAGACTTGAAGCATTATACAAGGCCCTAACTTCAATTAAAGGAGAGGATGAACTTGCTCATTTAAATGGAATTGATAACTTTGCAACTCAGATAAGCATCAATAGTAAGCAGATAATCGCTGTTGAGTCAGCATATTTCGGTAGAGGTAATTTGGCTCCATAAAAAAACAGCTTGTTAGGAATTGCTAATACATGTCCTATGCATTGAAGCATACAAAACAGCGTAAACATACAAACAGAGAAGCACTTATGATTTTAAATGATTTGAATCAACCCATTATTGAAAGTACAGAGTTAGGTGAATTTTTCGAAGCACTATGTGCCGCTAATTACGAAAATTATGAAGGCTTAATCAAAGCACATAATATTAATTTTGAAACGCTACTGCCATTTGCTTCCTGGTCGAGTAAAAGTTATCGGAGAATTTGCCTGGCAAGTAATGAGGAATGTGAGCTTATTTTACTTTGCTGGGATAAAGGTCAGAAAACACCTATTCATAGCCATGACGGGCAAAAATGTTGGGTATACTTTGCCAAAGGAGAATTTGAAGAATTCCTTTATGCTAAAGGCCAAAAAAATAAATTACTTCAAAAAAACCGCGTTGCAGAGGGGCAGGTTACTTTTTTAACGGATGAGATTGGATTTCATTCACTTGAGAATAAATCTTCTGGTTTGGGAATGACTCTGCACTTGTACGCTAACCCTATTACCAAGTGTCAGGTATATTCAGAAAGCAAGAAAGAATTTGAAAATAAAGAGTTGCAGTACGATATAGATCTATCTGATTCGAACAGGGATACAGAAATGAGTGCGGATCTGCTGACTTTTATTCAACTGTCTCAAGAGCTATTGAAAGATGAAAATGATAATCCAGTTTCTCAGCGTATACCTTCTAGTGAATTAAAAAAGGTACTAAACATAGGATTAGAAGAAAATGGCATTAATGAGGATCAATTTGTTGAAACACTTAAAAAAATTGTTTTAGCAACACCAAAAACATCTTCAAGTCTATTTTTTAATCAACTTTTTGGGGGAAGAGAAAGTAAAGCTGTTCTCGGAGACTTGCTCGCGGTTATGCTAAACAACAGCATGTATACTTACAAAGTTGGTGGCGTTCAAGGAGGTATTGAAAAAGAAATTATTAATCAAGTTATTGATCGCTTAGACTATGGACCTCATGCTGGAGGCACATTTCCTTCAGGTGGTTCAATGAGTAATTTTATGGCTATACTAATGGCTAGGGATAAGGTAAATGAAGTGAGTCGTCAAACGGGCTTGAAAATCAATATGATTGCCTACACTTCTGCTGAATCACATTATTCCATTGAAAAAAATGCTGCGTTTATAGGAATTGGGAGGGAAAATGTTCGAAAAATTTCAGTAAATGAAATTGGAGAGATGCGCGTCGACTCGTTAAAAGCTGCCATAGATAAGGATTTGGAAGCAGGAAATACGCCGTTCTTTGTAAATGCTACTGCTGGAACTACTGTCTTAGGGGCTTTTGATCCAATAAAGGAACTTGGTGAAGTATGCCGAGCATATAATATATGGATGCATGTTGATGGGGCATATAAAGGCTCAGTTCTGTTATCTGAAAAGTACAAGCACTTGTTGGAGGGAAGCAATCAAGCGGATTCTTTTAGTTTTAATCCGCATAAAATGCTAGGCGCTCCGCTTACTTGTTCTGTTATAGTTGTAAAAGACAAGAAGCACTTGCATGACTCTTTCAGCAACAATGCGGAATACTTGTATCAAACAGATGAAGATGATTTTAATTTAGGCAAAACATCCTTCCAATGTGGAAGAAGAAGTGATGCCTTGAAACTTTGGACCTTATGGAAATCAAAAGGTCGGAAGGGATTGGAGAGAATTGTCGATAAGCAATTTGAACTGGCGGATTACGCAAGAGAATATGTCCGTAATCACCCCGATTATGAATTGTATAGTTTTGATGACTCTATTGCAATATGTTTCAATTACAAAAATATTTCTGCTGATCAACTCTGTACAGATTTGTATGAGCATGATGAACTAATGGTTGGTTATGGAAAGTTTAGAGAAAACGAGTTTGTTCGAATGGTTACGATTAATCATGCCCATACTAAAGAAGATATCGAACACTTCTTTAAAGTTATCGAAGCGTTTTATACCAATTAAAATTCAATACTAGCCGCCTCAACATAATAATTATTAGCCCTACTTCATTGGTATAATTAAACATAACAAGAAGGCTGGGCTTAAATAGTCGCGGGGATACCGAAGCCTTAAAACTTCCATATCCCCGCAGATTTCACTTAAAAATTATTGCTTTAATCTTCTAAAGAAGGCAGATCTTCTAAGACTTCACTATTCATCAAAACTGCTCTAATTTTTCCTTCAACTTCGTCGGCCAATTCTGGGTTGTCTTTCAACAAATCTTTTACCCCTTCTCTTCCTTGTCCCAATTTAGTATCTCCATAGCTATACCATGAACCGCTTTTATTTAGAATATCTAAATCAACTCCTAGGTCAATTATCTCACCTAGTTTAGAAATTCCTTCGCCATACATGATGTCAAATTCTGCCTTTCTAAAAGGTGGGGCCATTTTATTCTTAACAACCTTTACTCTTGTGCGGTTTCCGGTAATGTCATCTTTATCCTTGATGGCGCCAATACGACGGATATCTAAACGAACTGATGAATAAAACTTTAATGCATTTCCGCCTGTAGTGGTTTCAGGACTTCCAAACATCACACCGATTTTGTCTCTCAATTGATTGATAAATATACAGCAGCAGCCTGTTTTATTAATTGTTCCCGTCAATTTACGCATCGCTTGAGACATTAACCTTGCCTGTAAACCCATTTTCGAATCGCCCATATCACCTTCCAATTCACTTCTTGGTACCAGTGCCGCTACAGAATCAATAACACAGATGTCTACTGCTCCTGAACGAATCAAGTGTTCTGTGATATCTAGGGCTTGTTCTCCATTATCTGGTTGGGCAATTAGCAACTCCTCTACATTTACGCCCAATTTCTTAGCGTAAGCTTTGTCAAAAGCATGCTCCGCATCAATAAATGCCGCAACACCACCTTGTTTTTGAGCTTCTGCAATTGCGTGAAGCGTTAAGGTCGTCTTACCTGATGATTCAGGCCCGTATACTTCAACAATTCGTCCCTTTGGCAGACCCCCTATGCCTAACGAGGCATCTAAAGTTATCGAACCGGTAGAGATAGTCTCCACTTCAACAACTTGTGAGTCACCAAGGCGCATTACAGCACCTTTGCCATATGCTTTATCTAATTTGTCAAGGGTTAACTTGAGCGCTTTTTCTTTTTCTTTATCAGCCATAATTAAGTTTTAAGTATTATTTATTATTAAATTATACCTCAAAGATAGTTGGGCAAAACGCATTCAATATGCGTTTATAATTTTCTTTGAAGAAAATTTAGTTTAATTCTAAGGCAACTGGACAATGATCCGAGCCCATTACCTCATTATATATATCGGCCTTCTTTACTTTTGAAAGTAAATCAGCTGAGATCAAAAAATAATCAATACGCCAGCCCACATTCCTCGCTCGAGCTCCAGCTCTGTAACTCCACCAGGAATATTTTTGCGTGTCTGGCTGAACATGTCGGAAAGTATCAACAAATCCTGCCGACAAATATGCATCGATTCCGTCAATTTCTTCCTGCATATACCCTGCACTTTTATTGTAATTGGGTTTTGGATTAGCTAAGTCAATATCCCGATGAGCCACGTTGAGGTCTCCACAGACAATAACTGGTTTTTTCTTTTCTAAGGCTTTCAAATAAGCTAAAAAGGCTTTATCCCAGGTTTGTCGGTAGGTCAGTCTTTTGAGTGCACTTCCAGAATTTGGTACGTAAACGGTCACTACAAAATACGCTGAAAACTCTGCACAGATTACCCTTCCTTCTGTGTCATGTTCCTCAATATTGATGTCATATGATACAGAAATAGGTTTTTCTTTAGTAAGAATAGCTGTACCTGAATATCCTTTTTTAACCGCCGAGTTACTGTATAAATGATATCCATTGATTGGTTTAAGCGCTTCAGCAACTTGATCATCTTGTGCTTTAGTTTCTTGAATACATAAAACATCGGGGTCCATCATAGCTAAAGATTCATGAAAATCTTTTTTCATAATAGCACGAATTCCGTTGACGTTGAAGGAAACTACTTTCATAGGTTGAGGTACTTAGTTAACAGCTACTTTATGGATTTGTTTAAGCATTTCATATCGAGTGTTCCCTTTTTTAGAAGGAATGATGTTCAACTCGATTTGATATTTATAGCCAGGTTCAAAAATGAAGTTTTCAATCAGGACATTCAACTTTTCATAGTCCATTGCTCCTGTTTTTTTTACTTGGTAGCACAATGCTTCACTGCTTTCATCGCATTTCACTTGCGTACTTGCAATTATCCACTTTTCAGTGGTTTTAACCAATTCTTTTTTACTGGTACTAGAACTTGTTTCTTTTGAAGATTTACAGGCAAAAAGCAAGGTACTTATCACAAAAAGTACAGTAATTAACTTCCTCATTTATTTTGATTTGTTTCAAACAAATTTAGGCTTTATTCAACGAAAAAGCTTTACGATTTTTGTTTTTTAATCCACTCGCTGTGGGCAAGTACATGACGCAACTCTGCGAAGCTCGTTTCGAAAGGTATTTCTTGTTTTAATCGAGTGATAGAGATGGCTTCTTGCTTATTTAAATAGCTCAAAATTTGTTCTACCCGATTCTCCTTTAACAGCGCGTAAATGTTGATTCTCCCTTTAGCAATCCATTTGGTTAAATGTTGTTCAACGGTGCTAGTAGCCATGCTTCTTGATTCTGCAATTTCCTCTACAGAATCACCATTGTTAAACATCTCTAGGGTGACTTCATATGTAGCTCCCTTTTTCTGTGAAATATTTACAGCATTATCTACACTAGGCAAATCACTTACGCCATGAATACTTGTAGTTTGGTAACACTTTTGATCCAAATAGTTTAATTGATATAAGTGGTGCATTTTATGCCAATACAATTGGAGCATTTCTTTGCAGAACTTTATATAGGCCTTGGTTCGCGTTTTAAACACATACTCGTTAATGTGCGCATTGAGGGGCATAATTAGATGGTGGAAGAGTTCTTCGGTAAAGTAATGAATCGCTTTTTCACAACGGTCCATCAGTATTGGTGTGTCTCGAGTGGGTTCAAATGTTCTAAAAATCTTTCTTAACTGCGATTTAAATTTTGCTTCAACATCTTGCAGCTTGAGCCATGTATGATGTGCATCTTTTGACAAAACCAAACATTTACTTTTATCAGGGATATCTTTGGTGCTGATTATCTCTTGCCAATCTAATATTTCTTCACGCAGGGTGAGGAAACTAAAAGCTTTCATTAACGATTTTTGCGCATATTCTTCTTTGGCAAATTTTAAGGCCTGGTCATAATTATCACTTTGCCGATTCTCCTCGTGGAAATTAATTATTCGCGGATCAATAAAAATGTTTTTTGGATTAATCTTGGTTTTCAAAACCAACCCTTCTAAATCGGTACATCGACTTAAGGCTACATAGGCTTGGCCCGCCACAAATGATTTTCCTAAATCGATAATTGCTTTTTTGAATGTCAGACCCTGGCTTTTGTGAATGGTAATTGCCCATGCTAAACGAATAGGGTACTGCGTGAAGCTCCCCATTTTTTCCTGTTTTACTTCATTGGATTCCTTGTCTAAAGTATAGTTAATATTTTCCCATGTCTCTTCTTTAAGGGTATAATGCTCGTCATTTTCTAGGAAACTGACTTTGATAAAATTTGCTCCAATTTCTTCTACTACTGCAAGTTTGCCATTGTAATACATTTGATCTTCTGCATCATTCCGGATAAACATGATTTGCGCACCGACTTTTAAGCTTATTTCTTGCTCTGCAGGATAGGCATTCTCGTTGAAGGTCCCTTCAATTTTTGCAGCATAGCGATATACTGGAGTAATTAATTTTTCTAAGGCTGCCTTGTTAATCTGGTCAGCTTGATAGTTGTGGGTACACAGGGTTATAAATTCTTTGCTAGCCACGGGTGCTTGAGGATTGTAGTTTTCATTGAGCAGGGCTAAATCGTCTTCTTCAATTTCGCCATGTCGAACTTGGTTAAGCATGTGAATAAATTGCTCATCTTTTTGGCGGTAAATATGCTCCAATTCTACAGTGAATGCATTGGCATTTTTCCAAGCATAACTGTCAAAGAAGAAAGGGCTTTCGTAATACTCACGCAGTATTTGCCAACTGTGCTCTTTTAACACAGGAGGCAACTGGTATAAATCACCGATAAAAATTACTTGCAGTCCACCAAACGCTTCTTTGTTTTGCCTGACTTCCTGTAAGATAAAATCAATAGCATCTAGAAGATCGGCACGAACCATACTAATTTCATCAATAATCAGTAAATCCAGTTCTTGAAACAATTTTCGTTTTTCCTTACGAAAACGCATGTGCTTCTTCAAAGAGCTTCTATTGTTTGCAATATTTAGGTCAACGAAATCATTGTTTGGGATAAAGGAGGTTAGGGGCAGTCCAAACATGGAATGCATGGTAACACCTCCGGCATTAATTGCAGCCACACCTGTAGGGGCAACGACAATAGTGTTTTTGGTGGTATGAGATAAGATTTTTTTTAGTAATGTTGTTTTTCCAGTTCCTGCTTTCCCTGTCAAAAAGAAGGATTGTGAGGTGTGAAGCGCAAACTCCTCAGCATAATATGCTAGATTGTTGTCCATATTGTAAAATTACTAAGTATACTGATAAAATTTTTTACAAATTATGCTTGCTAAACGATCTCGTGAAAAGAGATAGATAGACTTATTATAGGTGGGTAGTTAACGTTTGTAATTAGAGGTTGCTCTCAAGAGGATAGTCAATCTAATTTATCGTTTTAAGGTGTCATTTTGGCATACAAAATAGATTAGAATGATTTTTGACAGGGTATAGGCAAACAAATCTTTTATGAAATTTATATCTAAAACCTTGGCCTCTGCTGCTGCTATTATGTTTTTAGCATATCTTTTACCAGGAATACATGCAGGAGAAGACTTCTTTTATGCTATACTTATAGCGCTGATGTTGAGCGTCTTAAATACCTTAGTGAGACCAGTATTGGTGTTTTTAACTTTACCCGCTACTATCGTTAGTATGGGGCTGTTTCTTTTAGTAATCAATGCGGCAATTGTGCTTATCGCCGATAAATTTATGGACGGATTTACTACAGATAGTTTTGCTTGGGCACTCGTGTTTAGTATACTTCTTTCAATAATAAATAGTGTGGTGAATAAGGCTTTTATCAATCCAAAACCCAAAAACAAACTTATTGATAATGGAGAGAGCAAGGTAATTATTATAGAAAAAGATTAATTTCACTAAAGACTTAATTATAAAATAAAATTTAAAAAAATAATATGTTAGAAGGAATAATGAATAGTCCATATTTAGGAATGATGCTAGTCTCTATGGCTTTTGGCTTGCTTGGAGCTTGGGTCTCTAATCGCTTGAAATCAAAATTTAAAAAGTACTCAATGATGCCCTTGTCTTCAGGATATACTGGTGCCCAAGTAGCAGAGAAGATGCTAGGTGATTATAATATTCATGATGTAACCATACAATCGGTGCCAGGTAAACTTACCGATCACTATAACCCAGCAAACAAGACGGTGAACCTTAGTCCAGAAGTTTATCAGGGAAGAAGCATTGCTGCTGCTGCTGTGGCAGCCCATGAGTGCGGTCATGCAGTTCAACACGCTACGGATTACGCATGGTTAGGAATGAGAAGTAAACTGGTTCCTGTGGTGAGTATTGCGGCGAATTACTTGCAGTACGTCATGATGGCATCAATTTTTCTCTTAGCGACAGCTTTTGGCGAATCTTTACTCCTACTAGCAGTTGTTTTGCAAGGAGCGGTGATGGTATTTTCCTTGGTGACACTTCCAGTCGAATTTGATGCAAGCCACAGAGCGATGCAGTATCTAGATGCTAGTGGATTAGCCGGGCGCAGAGGAGAAGAGTACGAAGGGGCTAAGGATGCCTTGAAGTGGGCTGGAATGACCTATTTTGTTGCGGCGTTGGCTTCAGTAGCTCAATTTCTATACTTACTATTATTACTTATGCGAAGAAGGTAGCTTACTGAGCTTTGTAAGTTTTGTTAAATCTAGTATTTTCGGATACCTTGGGAACAAATATTACACACTTAATTTGTAAATTAAACGTTTCTATCAAAACAGGCACTATGATTATATTGAAAAAAATGAGATGGATATTACTTTTATTTTTATCGGCTTCAATTGGTATTGCTGCAACTTCTGCCAACACGGAGTATTTTGAGATTTCTAAAAATCTAGAAATATTTGCGACCCTATACAAGGAGTTAAATTCTTATTACGTAGATGATATTGACCCGAATGAGTTTATGCAGGAGGGTATTGACGCTATGCTGAAGTCTTTAGATCCCTATACTAATTATTATTCTGAGGCAGAAATCGAAAATTACAGGTTCGAAACTACAGGTAAGTATGGAGGTATCGGATCATTGATTAAAAAAGATGATGACTTTATTGTTATATCTGAACCGTATGAAAATTATCCAGCGGATAAAGCGGGATTGATAGCGGGAGACAAAATTGTTTCGGTGGATGGTAATTCAGTCAAAGGAAAAAGCTCGTCAGAAGTCTCTAAATTTTTAAAAGGGGAGCCAGGTACTACGATTTCTGTTGATATATTAAGACCCCTGGCTGATGGCAGTGACCAATCATTAACCTTAGAAATAACGCGGGAAGAGGTCAAAGTCAAAAATGTCCCCTTTTATGGACTGGTTCAAGATGGTATAGGCTACATTAAGCTCGGTAATTTTACACAGCAAGCCAGCAAGGAAGTGAAAGATGCTTTTAAAGCCTTAAAAAAGGATAATCCTGAATTAAAGGGCCTGGTACTTGATGTAAGAGGAAACCCAGGAGGCTTGTTGCATGAATCTGTAAATATCACTAATATTTTTATTGATAAGTCTGAGTTAGTTGTTTTTACAAAGGGTAAAGTTGAGGAATGGGACAAGGAGTTTAAAACGATTAATGAGCCTATAGATACAGAAATCCCTTTAGTGGTTTTAACGAATAGAAGTTCTGCTTCTGCTTCTGAAATTGTAAGTGGAGCGATTCAAGATTTGGATAGAGGTGTGGTAATCGGACAAAAAACTTTTGGAAAAGGGCTTGTGCAAACCACCAGAAAATTGACCTACAATACGCAGCTGAAAGTCACGACGGCAAAGTATTATATTCCAAGTGGTCGCTGCATTCAAGCTATCAATTATGCCGAACGTGATCAGGATGGAGCTGTAAAACGCTTACCGGATTCTCTCAAGGTAGCTTTTCAAACCAAATCTGGAAGAACTGTTTATGATGGCGGAGGTATTGATCCTGATATTCTCACAGAGGTAGAGTACTTATCGGATATAACTGTAAGTCTAGGAAGAAAAGATCTCTTTTTTGATTTTGCTACGCTTTATAGAGCTAAACATGAAACCCTACATGATGGTAAGGATTTCCGGATATCAGCTACGGAGTTTGATGAATTTGTGGCCTGGTTGCAAGACAAAGAATATGATTATACCACCGAAAGCGAATCCTTGCTCAATGAATTTAAAGAGGTAGCGGAAGAAGAAGAGTATTTTGAGGGCATTAGCACTGAATTTGAAGCCTTACAAATTAAAATCAGTCACGACAAAAAGAATGATCTTCAAAAACAAAGTGATGAGATAAAGCGATTGCTTGAAAATGAAATAGTAACAAGATATTATTATCGTGAAGGGGCTATAGAAAATGGTTTTATTTATGATACAGAAGTAGCTAAAGCAGTAGATATTTTAAATGACCCAAATGAGTATAAAAAGATTTTATCCAATCAGTAGATTGCTTTTGGGGATGGTGCTTGCCATCAGCCTTTTCTCTTGTGTAAAAGATCAAAATTTTCACAGTAATGAGGAGGTAGAAATGTATAAGCTTTCCGATCTAGATTTGGTTCAGCCAGTCGCAATGGATGCCATAGAGACAGCTGCAGCCGAGATGAGTTATGCACTTAGCTCAACAATAGACAAGGCAGGCGTAAAAGAAGCCATTGAATATTGTAATTTAAGTGCGAACGACTTAATAAAAACGATAGCCGAGGATTATGGCGTTGAAATTAAACGAACATCACTAAAGCTCAGAAATCATTCAAATAAACCTTCAAAAGACGAAAAACTCATTCTTGATTTTTATGCTAAACAAGAAAGTTTGGGTAAGGCTTGCAAAGGTGAAATGAGCAAAGTGGATGGAATTTACAAATACTATCACCCCATTTATGTCTCGGAAAACTGCACGCAGTGCCACGGGATAGCAGGGGAAAGCCTCCATAAAAAAGCAGCTAAAAAACTAGCCGAATTATACCTAAACGACCATGCTCAGGATTATCATACCGGTGATCTACGAGGGATGTGGGTAGTCACTTTTACGAAATAGAATTCCTTACTTTTTGCGTGTAAGCTCGTAAGGAACTTTTAAAGTCATTGCCTGAACTTTGCATATATTCGATGATCCATTTGGCAGCAAAAATATGGGTTAACTGCTCTCCGTCGTCGTCTCCATCGATTTCAATACTTGGCTTTTCCTCATTAATCAAGGCTTCTTCCGCTGCATCGAGCATTTCTAAGGTATAGTTCTCCTCAATAATTTTTTTTATTGCTGGAATCTTCATTTTACAACTTATTTATTAACTCTTCGACAACTTCAATTTTAGCACTTGGAAATCCTTCAACGAGCGCACCATTTTTAAACCCTGCAAAATAGGGGAGGTTATTTACTTTGGCTAAAGATCTAGCGTTTGGACTGTTTTCTGCATCAACATTAAGAAACATCACGCCGTCGTACTCTTCTTTATTGGCTAAGCTATTGAACTTAGGGGTAATCAATCGACAAGATCCACACCACCCCGCATAGTATTTAACGATTATCTTTTCATTGCTTTTCAGTAACTCTTCGAAGTTACTATCACTTGCATTAACTACTTCCATAGTATACTTTTTTTGAGTTGAACACCATTCGATACAAATGGGTTCCCTTATTGTTTTTTTGCACGTAATTGATTCAGCAGGATTTCCTCAATATTATTTGCATTAACCATAAATACCTCACCGCCAATGGGAGTTGCAAGTGCTTTAAGTTGGGAGTAATATGTACTGGAATTATTGAATAAAAATATAGTGAATGCGATATTCTCGGTTTGATTTTTTTGCAAAAAATCTTCAATTTCTTGAAGCTTGCCAAAAGATAAATCTCCATCTGAGGCAACAATGATGCGATTGTTGGCTGCTTCTTCAAAATTCGATTTAGCTACCTTATAACCAAGCTGAAGACCTGCAATTATATCCGACTGACCACCAGTAGCCAAACTGTCAATTTTTAGCTTTATCTCACCTATTTCTTTAGCACTCACCGCGTCAAGAACCAATTCCGCTTGATCTGAAAAAATGACGGCAGAAATTTCATCTTCAGCTCGCATATACTGCAATAAACGATAAAGTGATTGCTTAAGAATTGGCATGCGGTCTGATCTGTTCATGGAAAGGGAGGCATCCATTAAAAAAACAGTATTGTTAAAAGCAATATTTTTAAAAGAAATTTCGCTTGAACTCTTCTCTTCTGGGATTTGCTGCTTGCAGATAAACTGATCAATTTCAGCTTTGCTTGCACTTTGCTCAAACGCAATATTCAATTCTTTGAACGTGGTGTCATATTCTAAGAGGGATAATGTGCCTTCTATAAGTTCCTCATAAGCATACATCTGAAGAGGCACTTGGGTGCTTGTCAGACAAGAATCTGACCAGGCTTCATCTTCCTTTATTTTAATAATAAAACTATCGTAGTCACCCATCACACCTAAATTTTTGGATTGTGCACCAATAAATAGGTTTCCATCTTCGCTAGCTAAAAATCGGCCTTGATCCAATAAAACATTGTCACTGTATGCACCCCCAATTACGGTAGTTGAGGTTGGATATCCTGCCTTGTCTAACTTGGCTAAAAAAAGGTTTTCTTTAGGGTGTTTAGTATATCCAAATACATAGTATCCTCCGGCTACTTGCAGCATATCGCGAACGGTCAAACTTGAATATCCCGGAATCTTATACTCATAATTCCAATTGACAGTGCCGTCTTTTAGTGTACTTAATAGGCTTAAACTGTATTGATTATCTATCCCGGAATTGTTGCTGTAACATGCCGCTATTATTGTATCTCCACTAAGCACAAAATCAGAAAGATATGCGCGCGAGAAGTCTTGCTTAGAATTTAAAAAGTAATTGCTTTGAAGCTGGGAGAAATCGTCCGCATTGAATTGGGATATGGAGGCCCGATATTTATCCGATTTTGGCCGCAAACCATATCGACCACCGCTGATTAATTTATCTTCAAAAATTAAGGAGTTAGAAGCACTTTCATGACCCGTATAATACCAGGTGGTGAAATCATTTAACCTTCCATTCTTTGCTTGAACGTTCAAAAAACAAAGGCCAAATTTACCTTTGGCAAACTCATCTCCGGTGATAATAAAATTGCCCCTATAACGATGAATATTATTGGGTTTGATGTTGATGGATGTTTTTCTTGCCCAAACAATTTTATGCGCCTCAAAATTGTATCGAACAAAAAATTCGTCAAAGACATCGGTGCCTGCATTATGTCCATAACCGCAAAGGATAATGTCATTGCCTTCCTTGATAAAATCACTAATAAAATTTTGATGTTCGGAAAAACTAAAGTACTTTTTCCAAAGCAAGTCACCTCTGGTATCTAACATTGCGAGATAACATTGCTTGCCCGAATAACCGCTCACGAAAAGCTTACCATCTTCTAGTCGCAAACAGGTAACCCCATCATTAATGCCAGGATTACCTAAATTTTTGACAAACTGCTGCCCGTGGCCTAGGTAGGCAGTAAAAATAAAAAGAATCGTCGTAAAAAGTAGTTTCAAAACGGTGTGGTTTATTGAAGAGTTAGTGAACTAATCTTCCCTGCGAAATTAACAAAAAAGCAATTGGAAAAGTTGTGGATTACAAGCTCAAAGATTGACAACAGGCCGAATACTCATTGCATCGATTAAGAATTCGAAGAGGAATACTTAATTGCTGATGTGTATTTTATATCTGTGAAGCAGAGTGAACTTCAAAAGCGCAAGCAATTATCGCTCACCATACAATTCTTCTTCGCTTATTGCGGTAACTTCCATTTCATTCTCTAATTCCTTGGAAATAGCTTTAAATGGAGCGCTGACTAACTGATCTCCTTCATTTACCCCAGATAAAATTTCGATGTTGGTGTCGTCTTGAATACCGGTTTTCACTTCTTTTTGAAGGACTTTCCCATCTTTAAATACAAACACTACTTGAATCTTTTCATCAAAATCATCTTCATCATTGGGGTCACGCAGGGTTACACTTTGAATGGGTCCGCAAAGGATATTTTCCTTTTTGTTTGTAATGATTTCTGCAGTGGCAGACATGCCGGGACGAAATGGCAGCTTTCTCTCGTCGCTTATTAATTTTTCATAACTCGCTTTGAGCAACTTTATCTCGACTTCAAATTTAGTTACTTGTTGATCCAACAATGCCTTGGACGAATAAGCCACTTGACTCACTATCCCTAATATTTCCTCCCCTAGATAAGCATCTACTTCAATCAAGGCGGTATCTCCTTCTGTAACCTGCAGCACTTCGTTTTCTCCAACCTCTATCCTTAACTCCATCTCTGTAAAATCAGAGATAGTAACAAGCTCTGTACCTGCCATTTGCGCGGTTCCAACTACCTTTTCCCCTTGCTCCACATTTAACTTTGAAATGATACCACTCATTGGAGCAAACAACTTGGTTCTACTCAGGTTGTCTCGAGTTTGTTGCAAGCCCGCATTTGCGCTTTGCGCTTGATAGTTAGTTGCTTCTACAGCCTGAAAAGCTGCCTCTTTTTCACCCAAAGCAGCGAAATATTGACTTTCTGAAGCTTCAAGTTCAGTGGCAGATATAATTTGTTTTTGAAAAAGCTCTTTTCTTCTGTTGTAGTCACTTTCGATGATTTTAAACTGCGCATCTGCCTGGCTCTTCCGGGCCTTCGCTGAAGCTAAATTTGCAAGAGCCTGCTTATAAGCAGCATTAGATTGAGAAACGGATGAGATATAATTGTCGGCTTCTATTTCTAGCAATAAGTCTCCTTTAGATACAGAATCTCCCTCACTAATAGTTATTCGTGTTACCTCCCCTGGTAATTCCAAAGAAAGCCTCACCTCTTTTAAGGGATAAATTTTACCGTTTGCAGTCACAGATTCGGTTAGGCTCTTTAAACCAGCTTCTTCTAAAACGACGGATGTTGCATTTCGGCTGTTAAGCCTATCCTTAAAAATTGATGCTCCACCGAGGAGAAGCAGAAAACACACGCTGATAACAATTAGATACTTTTTACTCATGGATTTTTAATTAAAATGTCAATTCTCCTGTTTCATAGAATCTTACAATGGCCTCTCTAAAAAGGTATTCAAATTTGGACTGAGCTAAACCGATTTGCGCCGTAAGCAGTCTGTTTTTAGCGGCTTCAAATTCATAGGTATTTATTATACCGAAATTAAATTTTTCTTCAGCATAGGAGAATGCTACACTTGCTGCTTCTAGATTTTTTTTGTTCGCGTTAAACTGTTTAGCAGCTGCATTTAAACTGGTTTGCGCGGTGAAAATATCTTGATTGAGGGAGTTTTGCTTTGTCTTAACTTCGAAGTCTGACTGCAAAATGCCCAATTTCGCATTATCTATAGCGATCATTCGTTGCCATTTTCCGAATAAGGGGATATTTAAATTGATTCGAATATTTTGATTCAAATTATCACCGACCTGCATGCCGAAAGATTTATCCCCAAAAATCGGTTGTTGAAAGTTAGAAATCACAATATCATTGGATCCACTTACAAAACCAATAGGGGATGTAACCATAGTTTCACCCACTTGCCTTTGAGCTGCACTAAAGTAATTACTTCCTAAATATCCAGAAACAGAGATGCTTGGCGAAAGGCTTCCTTTAGCTGCTTTAAGCTTATACAAGGCTGCCTTTTGTCTTAGTTCTGCACTTTTTACATTGGGCAAGGCGGTTGCTGCATTTTCCGCCAATATACCAATATCGGTTAACTGCCCATCCATAGTTATTTCTTGCATTTTTAATTCTTCTATATCAAATGCTTGAAATGGATCTAGCTGGAGCACAAACTTGATTTGATTCAAGGCATTTTGCAAGGTATTTTCTGCAGTAACAACATTGACCTCATCATTCGCTATTTGTGCCTCAACTTCATATTGATCTCCTTTGGCCAATTCGCCGACTTTCACCAACTCTATGGTGTTTGTATATTGATTGAGGGTCAAAATTTGCTGTTCTTGAGCAATCTGTAGAGCTTCCTTGGCAAGTAAAGCGTTTAAGTAGTGATTGGCCAAAATAAGTTTAGTGGAGTTTTCCATTTCCATCTGCTCAAGCTGAGTAGCAGTTAACTCCAGCGCAGATGCTTTGAGGTTCATCATTCTATTTAAACCTTGAAATAAAGTGAAATCTATGAACATGCCTAGAGTGGTAGAGTTCGTGCTTTGTTGTATAAACTGGTAAGTCAAAGGGTCTACGGAGTTTGCAAAATTGAACCCTTCTACCACATTTACATTGATGTTAGGCGTGTAAATGTTCATTTTATTTTGGAGAACATTGTTTTTAGCATATTCGATATTCAACTTTGATTGGCTAACATTTAGGTTGTTATCTAATGCATAAGCTACACACTCTTCAAAACTCCATTTTTCCTGAGCTGATAGCTGGGTGAAAATGCAACAAAGAATAATATGTAATGCTATTTTTTTCATAGGAGCTATTATTTTAAATACTTATTTATCAAAAGTGATAAACGGTGAGTTATCAGCAACCCTCTATTTATCTTTTTATGACTCTGTGAGGTATATTGCTATAAGCACAAAGGTACTATCATTTTTGAACAATTTAAGTATCGAAAGACCCATTGAAAGAATAATGTTATTTAAAAATACGGTAAAATTATCCACGGTTAAATACTTTGGCAACGGGTTGATTCTTTATAAGAAGCAATGTATGCTGACCGGACCCCATAGTCACTAGATTTTACCAAGTAATACACCATTTTATCTGTTCGCTTCCATAATTGTTGTTTATGAAGTTCGTTATTGCTTATTTTTTTGGTGCTTTTGCGCTTATCTCAGGTAGGATTTTGAGTATCATTGTCGTTACTTTTCTTTTGTTTCGATAGAAACAACCATTCAAAAAGAATACGTCAGGTAATTGTGATTCGAAATAAATCCCTCTTGAAATAAATCCCTAAATGCACATATTCTTTGTTGAAAACCATTATGCTCAAAGCATCAGCTTAAGCAACAAAAAATTATCTTTGTACTTAATAATAAGTAGTTATGAATAAAGACACCCAAGTATTCGATTTGATCAATCAAGAGTTACAACGCCAGATGCATGGTGTTGAGCTTATCGCTTCTGAAAATTTCACTAGTCCTCAAGTCATGGAGGCTTCCGGGTCATGCTTGACCAATAAGTATGCGGAAGGACTGCCAGGTAAACGATATTATGGCGGTTGCGAAGTGGTAGATAGAGTAGAAGATTTAGCACGAGAGCGATTAAAAGAACTTTTTGGTGCCGAATGGGTCAATGTGCAGCCGCACAGCGGCGCTCAAGCAAATGCAGCTGTTATGCTGGCCGTGTTAAACTCAGGCGATACTATTTTAGGTTTTGATTTATCTCACGGTGGTCATTTAACACATGGCTCTTCAGTCAATTTTTCAGGTAAATTATATGATCCACACTTTTATGGTGTAGAGCAAGAAACGGGTCGAATTGATATGGATAAGGTGGAGGCCAAGGCGATTGAAGTTAAACCTAAATTAATTATTTGTGGCGCTTCGGCTTATGCGAGAGACTGGGATTTCAAAAGATTTAGGGCTATTGCGGATAAGCTTGGAGCACTTCTTTTGGGCGATATTAGTCATATCGCAGGTTTGGTTGCTAGCGGATTGCACAGCGACCCAATGCCTCATTGTCATATTGTTACATCGACAACACACAAAACCTTGAGAGGTCCTCGAGGAGGAGTGATTATGTTAGGAAAAGATTTTGAAAATCCGTGGGGATTAAAAACGCCTAAGGGGCTAGTAAGAAAAATGAGTGCTATTTTAGATTCTGGAGTTTTTCCAGGCACACAAGGTGGTCCTTTAGAACATATAATTGCTGCAAAGGCTATTGCGTTTGGAGAAGCCTTGAATGATGGATTTAAAACCTATAGCAAGCAAGTGATTAAAAATGCTCAAGCCATGGCGGATGCTTTTGTAGAGAAGGGGTACAACTTGGTTTCTAATGGTACAGATAATCACTTAATGTTAATTGATTTGCGCAATAAAGGAATCACAGGTAAAGTGGCAGAGCAAACCTTAGGTAAGGCAGAAATAACAGTCAATAAAAACATGGTTCCTTTCGATGATAAATC
>JADHRO010000143.1 GCA_016777395.1 Chitinophagales bacterium
CTAGTTATGAAAAAGATAATCATTCTCAATGGCCCAAATTTGAATTTGTTAGGAAAGCGAGAAAAGAGCATATATGGGGATATGTCATTCGATGATTTTTTTAAAGAGATGAAAGAGGTGTATAGCGCAGACATTCAACTTGCCCATTTCCAAAGTAATATTGAAGGAGAAATAGTCACTAAATTACAGGAAATTGGCTTTACTTATGACGGTATAATACTTAACGCAGGCGGATATACACATACCTCTGTAGCGATTAGAGATGCAGTTCAAGCTATCAAAACTCCCGTTATTGAAGTTCATATTTCCAATATTTATGCACGCGAGGAGTTTAGACAACATTCTTTGTTATCTGCAGTAAGTAAAGGAGTTATTGCAGGGTTTGGCTTGGAAAGCTATGTCTTAGCCTTGGATTCCTTTCTATAATTAAACGTACAATGCGGCTTTTGATGCTTCTACCACTTTTTTAACAGAAGGTAAATAGGCATCCACTAAATTAGGTGCATAATGCATGTTTGCATCTGCTCCATTTATTCTTTTAATAGGTGCGTCTAAATAATCAAAGGCGTGCTTTTGAATCTGAAAGCTTATTTCCGAAGAGATACCACCGAATGGCCATGATTCATCAATTATAATTAAACGATTAGTCTTTTTAACCGATTCAACAATAGTTGGAAAATCTAGCGGTCGAATAGTTCGTAGATCGATGACCTCTGCTTCTATACCTTCTTTTGCTAATGCATCTGCGCTTTCTTTGGCTACCTTCATCATTTTATTGAAAGAAACAATTGTAATGTCTTTACCTGTTCTTACAACATCTGCCTTGCCAATTGGAATGATATATTCCTCTTCAGGGACTTCTCCAAGGTCGCTATACATCATTTCAGATTCCATAAAAACCACAGGATCTGCATCTCGTATAGCACTTTTCAATAAACCTTTTGCATCGTAAGGATTGGATGGACTTACAACTTTTAATCCAGGCGTATTGGCCATCCAGCTTTCAAAAGCTTGTGAATGCGAAGCACCCAACTGTCCAGCTGAACCACTAGGCCCTCTAAAAACGATAGGACAAGAAAACTGTCCTCCACTCATACTATGAATCTTAGCAGCTCCATTAACAATTTGGTCAAAAGCTAAGACAGCAAAATTCCATGTCATAAATTCTACAATAGGTCGAACACCATTGATAGCAGCACCTGTGGCGATACCAGCAAATCCTAATTCAGATATTGGCGTATCAATAACTCGTTTTTCACCAAATTCATCAAGCATACCTTGACTGACCTTGTAGGCGCCATTGTATTCCGCAACTTCTTCACCCATTAAAAAAACAAGTTCATCTCTTCTCATTTCTTCTTGCATAGCTTCTCTTAAAGCATCTCTAAAGCGAATTTCTCTCATATTATATGGTTTGAAAGTCCAAAGATAACTTCTTTCCTTAAATTTCAACTAGCCAAATTTGTTTTAATCGAGATATATTTTGAATAGTGAAAAAATAAAAAAGATTCATTGATAAAATCAAGTCACTTGTTTAAGGGGGTATTTTTTGTCTTCCCTGATTAAAGGTTTGCATGCTATGGTTATTCAAACTATTTTACCAAGATATTTTAGCTAAAGTCAATGAGAAATAATTGCGATTAGTGTTAAGATTAGCTTAAGCTCGAATCAGTACTTTTTGTTTTTTCCTCTGCTTTTTTCAAACATTCTTTAACAGACATCTGATGGATATTTATCCTATATTTGCTCTATAAACATTAAAAATGAGTGAAGAGCAAAAAAAACAACAAGGCAATCAGATAAATATTGAGTTAACCGAGGAGATAGCGGATGGAATATATTCAAATTTGGCGATCATTTCACATTCTCAGTCAGAATTCATTGTAGATTTTGTACGAATATTACCGGGTGTAAATAAAGCCAAGGTTAAATCTCGAATTATTTTAACTCCACAACATGCCAAACGCTTGTATAAAGCATTGGCAGACAATATCGATAAATTCGAAAATGCTAATGGTGAAATTGAAGATAATGATGTATTACCAGGTATGCCAATGAACTTCGGAGGAAATACAGCACAGGCATAAAAAATTCTAAATGAAGTTTTTACACCCTAATTTTTTATGGGCCTTATTCTTCTTGGTATTACCGGTGGTTATTCACTTATTCTATTTTAGAAGGTATCAACGTATCCTATTTTCAAATACTCAATTTTTAAACGAGATAAAGGATGAGCAAGCGACTAGGAATAAGCTCAAGCATCTTTTAGTTCTTGCGAGTCGCTTATTGGCCATATTGTTTTTGGTGCTAGCATTTGCACAGCCATTTATTCCAAATAATACGGATAGCAACTTAAATGAAAAGGGGATATCTATTTATCTTGATAATTCTTTTAGTATGCAAACGGAAGGCGATGGATTTATTCTCTTTGATGAAGCTAAAACTGCAGCCAGAACTATCATTGAAGCATATGGAGAGAATAATAAATTTCAAATTATAACGAATGATTTTGAGGGCAAGCATCAACGCTTAATGGGAAAAGCTGAGGTGCTTAGTTTACTTGACCATATACAAGTTAGCGCAGCTCAACAAAAGAAAGATCTTGTTTTTGAAAAACAGAAAATTAGTCTAAAAAATACGTTAGGAAATAAGTTGATTTATCAGTTGTCAGACTTTCAGAAAAATGATGGCTTGCTCAAAGCTGATTCAGCCTATCAAGTCAGTCTTATTAAACTTTCACCAAGTAACATAAGAAACATAAGTATAGAAGAGGTTTATTTTCAGACTCCAACACAATTAAAAGGTCAACAAAACAAATTGATTGTAAAGTTAAGAAATCAAAGTGAAGAGCAACAAAGTGGAAGTTTCCAGCTTTCCATAAATGAAGAAACTAAATCAATTGGTAATTATACCATAGCACCAAATAATACGGTTTATGATACCCTTGCATTCACCATATCAGCAAATGGTTGGAATCAAGGTAAAATTATAATCAATGATTACCCTTTGAGCTTTGACGACACGTATTACTTCACCTTTCTTGTAGAAGAGCAGTTAAGGGTTTATTGTATACATGATGAAGCTGGTGCAAAGTATCCAAAAGCTGTCTTTTCTAATAATGAAGAAGTTCTTTTGCAGGCTGACCTGGTAAGTAATATAGACTATAATTTATTAGATCAAGAACATTTGGTTATTGTAAGTAATCTTATCAATATTCCTTCTGGCTTGATGGAATCATTAAAAGTGTACGTAAACTCAGGCGGTCAAATTTTATTTATACCCAATAATAAAGGAGATATTCAAAATTATAATCAATTTTTAGGCGCTTTAAATGCTGGAACTTTTTTACAAAAGAAGGAAGAACAACGGAAGGTCAATTCGATTAACCTTAAGCATCCACTATTAACGGATATGTTTGAAGAAGAGCCAACTCAATTGGAATTGCCCACATTAGAGTCATACTATTATTTGTCCCCGTCAATTTTTCAAGAATCTATAATGGCCTTTGCAGATGGCACGAATTATTTATCGTCTGTTTCTGTGGGAAATGGTCAGCTTTATATCTTAAGTGCTGCATTAGGCGATTCTTATGGTAATATAACCCAACAAGCTATTTTTGCTCCTTTATGTTATAGGATGGCCATTTTAGGAGTTAAAAATGTGAACATTGCCTATACGATTGAAACGAGTACAAAAATCAAATTATCTGCTCAACTCATGAATGATGAGCGTATGCTAAAAATTCGGAACAAAGAGCAGGAGTTGATTCCCAGTAAATCTAATTTAAACAGTCAGCTACTATTAAGTTTACCTGGCTTGTCACTGAAAAATGGTGTGTATGAAGTGCTTGATGATAGCGAAGAGTATTATGCTAAAGTTGCATTAAATTATAACAGAAGTGAGGGTGATTTATCTTATTATACCTTGGATAACTTGAACGAAAATTATCTAAATACATCCGTGAAAGTTATTGAAAATAAGCTAGCTTTAATTGAGGATAATGTAAAACAAATCGAAGATGGTGAGTCCTTTTGGAAGTTATGTATTATTTTAGCTTTACTTTTTTTAGCAATTGAAATATTTTTACTTCGGTTTTTACCCAAATAACAGATGAAATTACTACTTAAATCCATTAAAATTTTTGATAAAAATTCAAAATATCATTTGAAGAAAATGGATATTTTCATCGAATCGGGAGAGATAAGGGAAATAGGTATTAATATTTTACCAGATGATCATACCAAAGTTTTTAAGGAACAAGGCGCATGTGTTTCAACCGCATGGATAGATAGCAACTTTCATATTTTTGAGCCTGGTTATGAATATCGTGAAGACTTTAATTCGGGATTGAATGCTGCTGAAAAAGGTGGGTTTTCGAATCTGTGCTTGATGCCCAATACTATACCCCCAGTAGATAATAGTGCACAATTGGCTTTTGCTCAGAAATCTTCCAAACATTCTTTAGTAGATATATTTTGCTTGGGAGCTCTTTCACAAGGGACTATGGGGAAAGATATTGCCGAAATATATGACATGCATCAACATGGCGCTGTGGGTTTTACAGATGGAATTAAGCCAATATACGATGCAGGTTTAATGGAGCGAGCACTATGGTACGTTAAAAAGTTTGATGGAGTGGTTTTAAGTCAGCCTAATCAAGATGATTTAGCAGGTAAAGGTCAAATGAATGAGGGTTTGAATAGTACCAAGCTTGGACTAGAGGGAGTTCCTAAACTGGCAGAGGAATTGATGGTTTCTAGAGATTTATACTTATTGGAACACACCCAGTCTAGGTTACACTTTATAAATATTTCTACAAAGAAGTCTGTGGATTTGATTCGTAGCGCCAAAAAGAAAGGTTTAAATGTAACAGCCGGCGTCAATGTAGCTAACTTATTCTTTGAAGATAGTGAGTTGCTGGATTATGATACTAATTTTAAGGTAAGCCCTCATTTAAGAGAAAAAAAGGATATCAGCGCAATACTTAAAGGTTTAGTAGATGGAACTATCGATGTGATTAGTAGTGGTCATCTTCCTTTACATTTAGATGAGAAAAAACTAGAGTTCAATCATGCAGCCTTCGGAATGAGCACCATTGACTGTGCTTTCAGGGCGGCTAGGAAGGCCACAGAAAATGCGTTGATTGAAGATGAGTTAGTCGAAAAACTTACCAATGCATACGAAATATTCAAGCAAAACAAACCCCTTATTCAGGTCGGTTCTAAAGCAGATTTAACGGTGTTTAGTATGCAGGGTAATGAGATTTTCTCCCTAGAAGAAGTCCATTCAAAAGGTAAAAATAATCCATTTGTAGGCCGTAAATTGTTGGGGA
>JADHRO010000144.1 GCA_016777395.1 Chitinophagales bacterium
GGATAACTACCTTTCATTTCCCAGGTATTGAAAAAAGGGCTCCAGTCAATATATGGGCGTAATTCAGCCAAATCAAAATGGTCTAATACTTTAATTCCCTTCAAGTTTGGCTCGGAAATTTGATTAAACTTAATCGCTGGTTTGTTTTTTCTCGCACTTTCTAAACTAACATACTTAACATTGGGCTTACGATTTTTATAAGCTTCTCTCATGTCTACATACTCTGCTTGGATATCATCAATAAAGGAATCTTTTAAGTCACCAAGCAACTTCTCTACTACAGGAACTGAACGAGATGCATCGAGCACATAAATGGCTTGACCTTTTTTATAATGCTCGTCTATTTTAACTGCTGTATGTATCTTAGAGGTTGTGGCACCGCCAATTAAAAGGGGAAGATTAAATCCTTCACGCTCCATCTCTTTGGCTACATGAACCATTTCATCTAAAGAAGGAGTGATTAATCCACTTAATCCGATAACATCTACTTCTTGTTTTCTTGCCTCATCTAATATTTTTTCTGCGGGCACCATTACACCAAGATCAATAACTTCAAAACCATTGCAAGCCATTACAACACCTACGATATTTTTACCAATATCGTGCACATCGCCTTTAACGGTTGCCATGAGAACTTTTCCACGACTGCTGCTTTCAGCTTTATCTTCTTCGAGGTATGGCATTAGATACGCTACCGCTTTTTTCATTACTCTAGCTGACTTTACTACCTGTGGTAGGAACATTTTGCCTTCACCAAACAAGTCGCCCACAACATTCATCCCATCCATCAAAGGCCCTTCAATAACACTTAATGGTTTGTCAAACATTTGTCTAGCTTCTTCAGTGTCTTGGTCAATGAATTCAACAATTCCTTTAACCAAGGCATGTTCTAGTCTTTTAGTTACATCCATAGATCGCCACGCCTCATCCACTTTCTTTTCCTTGGTGTTTCCTTTTACACTCTCTGCAAAATCCAAGAGACGCTCCGTAGCATCATCGCGTCTATTTAACAAGACATCCTCTACTCGATCGAGGAGTTCTTTGGGAATATCGCTATATATTTCCAGCATCGCTGGATTTACAATTCCCATATCCATTCCATGCTTAATGGCATGGTATAAAAACGAGGAATGCATGGCTTCGCGTACCGTATTATTTCCTCTAAACGAAAAAGAAACATTACTTACTCCTCCACTTACTTTAGCACTGGGTAGGTTATTTTTTATCCAATCGGTGGCTTTAAAGAAGTCTAATGCATAATTTTTATGTTCCTCTAAGCCGGTAGCTACAGGAAAGATATTGGGATCGAAAATAATGTCAGCGGCAGGAAAACCGACTTCATTAACCAAGATATCATAGCTTCTTTTACAAATATCGATTCTTCTCTGGTAGGTATCTGCTTGACCTTCTTCGTCAAAGGCCATGACAATCGTCGCGGCACCATACATTTTTACTTTTTGTGCTTGCTCAATAAATATTTTTTCTCCTTCTTTTAAGGAGATAGAGTTTACAATGCATTTACCTTGAACGCATTTCAGTCCCTCTTCAATTATCTCCCACTTTGAACTATCAATCATGATAGGAATTCGAGAAATTTCCGGTTCTGATGCAATTAAATGAAGAAATGTGGTCATCGCTTGCACCCCGTCCAACATCCCTTCGTCCATGTTTACATCTAATACTTGAGCTCCACCTCGCACCTGATCTAAGGCTACAGACAGGGCTTCTTCATGCTGTTCAGTTTTAATTAAGCGCAAAAACTTTCTCGAGCCTGTTACATTTGTACGCTCACCGATATTGATGAAATTCGATCCTTCATATACCACCAAAGGCTCCAACCCAGATAATTGCAAGGCATGGCTCATGTTATAGGTTTTTTATTTTTTGAATGATCTGTGAAGAGGATTGATTAGAAGTAAAAGGTATAGAAACGACTTCTCCTCCTGCTTGTTTTACAAATTCTCCGCCAACTATTTCTTCGACTCTCCAATCACCGCCTTTTACGAGCACATCGGGAATCGCGAATTTAATGAGACTTAATGGCGTGTCTTCATCAAAAATGACTACTGCATCCACCATTGCCATTGAGGCAATCAGCTCTGCTCGATCGTGCTCATTGATTAGGGGTCTCTCTTCGCCTTTTAAGCGTTTAACGGATAGGTCACTATTTATACCTACAATAAGTTTATCACCTAATTTTAGCGCTTCTTTTAAGGTATGGAGATGCCCAACATGCAGAATGTCGAAACAGCCATTTGTAAATACAATGCGATTACTTGTCACTCTCCATCGAGCGACAAGGTGTTTGAGCGATATTAAATCAACTATTTTTTGACTCGTCATGTAGCAATTTAGGTTTTATTTTTTTTTCGCGACTTAGCATGGCGAAGGCGAATAGCCCAACAATAATAATAAGAATGGTTTGACCTACCCATAAGATCCAACCCATAGTGGTTCCAAGATGCACTTCTAATCCATACAGTGACAATAAATATCCTGCTATTAACGGATAGGCACCAATACCTCCTGGCGTAGCTAAGAATCCAAAAGTGCCAAAGAATAATAATGAAATAGCAGCTCCGGTACCAAGAGAATTCCCTTGTTCAATGGTCTTAAATGCAAACAGAACCATGATAAAATAACAGATCCAAATCAATAAAGTTTGCACAATAAAGACAAAGGGCTTTTCCAACTTAAAAATAGATAGAATCCCGTCTTTAAAACCTTGGGCTAATTTACCAATTCGAGTTGAGGCATTATTACTTAGCTTTAGAAGCTTTTTAAAGATAAAAAAGCCTAATAAGGAACTAAATACAAAAATACTTCCTGCAGCAACAGGGTGGATATACAACCATTCAATGATGGGGTTAAACGTTTCGGCTAAATGCCCAGTGTAAAAATCCATAAAGATTGTATACTGGAAAAGGAATGCTATAAATCCAACCAATAGGAGCATGAGCATATCGATAATGCGCTCGTTGACCACTGTTCCGATACTCTTATTAATGGGTATTCCTTCGAAGGTAGCAAGCACACCGCAACGTGCAATTTCCCCCGCCCTAGGAATTCCAATATTAACCAAGTAATTGATGCTTATGGCATTAAATGCTCGCATAAAGGTAATTTGATAACCGGTAGCCCCGATTAATGCTTTCCAGCGAAAAGCACGAATAGATTGACTGAGCAAGGTAAAAAATACAGAAAATAATAACCACCAATAATTAGCCGTTTTTACAGCCAACTTCATGTCTTCAATATCTGATGGACTTAGCTTTCGGTAAAATAAATAAATCAGAAATATACCGAAGCCGAGCGGTACGCCAATTTTTAGTAGGGATTTTAAAAAAGAATTCACAGACATCTTAGATTTAGTAAAAATTTACTAGAGCATATTATTCTCGTTCGGGTGAATGGTAACAGGGACGTGAGATTTTGCCTCATTTTGTTCTATATACCCATATGAGATAATTATGATGACATCATCTACTGCCACTTTCCTAGCTGCGGGTCCATTTAAGCATATCGTACCCGAGCTTCTTTCTCCTTTTATTACATATGTTTCTAGCCGCTCACCATTATTTACATTCACAATCTGTACTCGCTCATTTTCAATAATATTTGCAGCATCCATCAAATCTTCATCAATGGTTATACTGCCAATATAATTTAACTCAGCTTGTGTAACTCTTACTCGGTGTATTTTAGATTTGAATACTTGTAATTTCATGGCACAAAGGTAAACAAGTTAATCATAAAATTATATTGTCTATGAGTCGAATACCTTCTAACCAAACCGCACACAATGCAATCAATCCTTCATTTTTTTCAGGTTCTCTTAAGGTTTTTTGACTTACAATTTCAAAATACTCAAGTTCTCCTCCTTCCAGCGAATTGATGTGTTTTTTGGCCATCTTTTTGAGCTCGATAATTGAATAGTTGCCTAAATTATCTTTTACCAGCTGTAAACTTTCATAAATTATTCCCGCCCTGTTTTTTGCAGCAGCGCTTACTCGTTCATTCCTCGAGCTCATTGCCAATCCATTTGCCTCTCTAACTGTAGGCATGCCTCTCATTTCGACAGCTCGTCCTTGCAGTTCAACCATTTTACTGCAAATCGCAAATTGTTGAAAATCTTTCAATCCCATGTAGAGTTGGGTAGGGTCAATGATGTCCAATAATAAGGATATCACCTGCATAACTCCTTGGAAGTGACCTGGCCGGTGCTTTCCCTCTAAAACGTCCAACATATCTCCTACTTCGGGAGCGTTAAATTTATCTGCCCCATCAGGGTAAATGGTTTTAACAGAGGGGTTAAAAAGCACATCGCAAGCCATATTTTCTAACAAGATTGCGTCAGCATCAATATTCCTTGGATATTTTTCTAAGTCAACAGCATTATTAAACTGTGTTGGATTAACAAACACACTACACACTGCAATATCGCATTCGTTTTTTGCAGCTTGAATTAAGGATAAGTGTCCTTTATGCAGGGTCCCCATTGTAGGAATGAAGCCGACGGTCTTACCTAACTTTTTTTGCTTTTGGATGTACTTATTGAGGTGATAAGCACTTTTAAACTTAATCATCGTCTTTCGGATGTTTTTTTATTTGCAAAGTTTCAATCCGATTGTCAGTGGCTTCCGTAATTAGAATTTCAAAGTTTTCGATGTACACTGTTTCATTTACATTTGGAATATCTTCGTGGTTTACCACAACAAAACCTGCTAAGGTCTCGTAATCTCCATTGGGCAAATCAAGCTTGTATTTCTCATTAATATAATCAACCTCAAGTCGACCAGAAAACATATATTCATCGTGGTTGAGCTTTTTTTCGACAAATTCATCTTCATCATGCTCATCTTGGATTTCTCCGAAAATTTCTTCTATCAAATCCTCCAAGGTTACTAATCCTGCCGTTCCGCCATATTCATCTACAACGTGCGCCATACTTTTATGTTCCTTAGTAAACTGAGTAAGTAAGTCCCGGGCATTCATATGTTCGGGAACGACTAATATCGAATAGATGTTTTCCATCAACGACTCTTGCTTCTTAATAATATCGATGTGATGAATGTATCCAATAACATTGTCAATATTTTCTTCGTACACTAGAAGTCGCGATAGCCGTGTTTCAATGAATTTGCTCTTCAGCTCTTCAAAACTTGAATTTTTATCTACTCCATATAACTCCGTTCGTGGAATCATACACTCTTTAACCTTGGTATCTTTAAGGTATAATGCTTTTTCAAAAATATCGCTATTAATTTCGTCGTCC
>JADHRO010000145.1 GCA_016777395.1 Chitinophagales bacterium
CGATGCTAATGGGGACTCAGCTGTTTTTGGCGGGTTTCTTGGGTGAGTTAGTTGTCCGAAGTGCCCCGGATAGAAACGACTACTTGGTAGAGAAACAGATATAGCTATGGGGATAATAGCTAGACAGAGTATCAAGGCAAGTCTTGTAGGAATTATTGGCGTGGGTGTTGGTGCAATTTCTCGCTTATTTATAGCCACAAAATATCTTAGCGTAGAAGAGTTAGGATTAATAGATGTTCTTACGAAATTCACTCTACTGATCATTACATTTTTTGTCTTAGGTTCTCCTCAAGTTATTCGGAAATATTATGTAAAGTTTGCTTTGAAAAATAAGGAGGATAAGTTTCTCGCGACCTATTCCCTATATGCTGTTTTTACGGTATTACTTAGTTCAATTCTCTATATTCTTGCTAGTGATTTTATTATTAGTTTTTACTTAGAAAAGTCTCCCTTGTTCGCGGAATATATTATGCTGCCCTTATACTGTGCGGTAGCTTTTTCCATTTTCCATATATTCAATGCAATAAGTACAGTTAAATTGCGTATTGTGATTCCTGCGATATTTTATCAATTGTTAAATAAAATACTTGGAATTGCGGCAATCCTTGCTTACGGTTATTTTTTCTTTCTAAATCTTGAGCAATTTACCTATCTGTTTGTACTAGGCTTTTTTGCATTGCCTGCTTTAGGCTTGTTCCTCTATGTGTTTTTAGTTTTGAAACCAAAATTTGTCATTCCTAAATGGCAAGAAGGTCGCGAGATTCTTTCAGAAACAAGAAACTATAATTTTTTTCTTGTAATATCAGTCGCTTCGGTATATATTATTCAAGCCATTGACTCGCAAATGATAGGCGCTAAAATGGGATTGGTAGATGTTGGTATATATTCCATTGCTTTTTTTATGGGGTCGGTAATTGAAATTCCGCAGAGAGCACTCAGTAATATATCATTTCCTATTCTAAGTAAAGCTTTTGAAAAAGATGACCTCCCAACGATTGAAGGTATATATAGAAAATCTAGTATAAATCAGTTTTTAATCGGTTCGCTCATCTTTACACTAATTTGGGTAAATATTGACGCTTTATTTGAAATTATACCTAATGGATCGGTTTATGCCGCGGGGAAATTGGTCGTATTTTATATCGGTATTGGAAAACTTCTGGATACGGCAATGGGAGTTAATAGACAAATAATTGAAGCTTCTAAACACTATCGATTTAATTTAGGAATCAACTTACTCTTAGGTTTTTTAGTTATCGTATTGAATCTTATTTTTATCCCTATAGACAATGCTTATTATGGTGGAATTAATGGTGCAGCATTTGCATCAATGTTGGCGATGCTTGTTAGTAATATAGTGTCATATTTCGTTCTCCATCACTACTATCACTTAAGTTTAGTAAACATGAATTTCTTGAAAATTCTTTTGTTCTTCATCCTTATCAACTTATTTTTTAATTATGTCATCCAGCTAGCCAGCCCTTATTTAAGTATTGCTTTTAGCAGTGTATTGCTTTTGACACTCTACACCATATTTTCATTATTCACAAAAATCGTAGAAAAGGAACCGCTTATTAATTTCATCAAAAATTTTAAAAGCTAAACGGCTTTTTTACAAACATGTAATTGATACTTGTTTACCCCTGGAAATATTTTGAATAAGAGGTTTAATGGTTTTAAAACACCCTTAATCGGGCGATGAGAAAGCATTTCTACTTTTATCGACTCAAATCCGGTGTTAATGATGAAATCATTCAGTTGTGCAACACTGTATTCTCTTACATGGCCCATGTGACCAATGGTCTCTAACTTAAGAAATTCTTGGTAAGGGCTATCGAAGCCTTTTCCGGATAGCATTTTTACAATATTATACAAAGAGTATAAGTTTGGAGTGGACATTATCATAACACCCTCTGGATGTAATACTCGATTAATCTCACGTAAAGTTTGAATAGGATTTATTCTAAGGTGTTCGAATACCTCGTTAAATAAGATGTAGTGAAAACTATTATCTTCAAATGGTAAGGCTTCATTTTCTATATCACACTTCTTGACATTAAGATTGCAAGAGGATAAAAAGGACTCATGTCTTTCTGGAGCGATATCAATTCCTTCAATCGGAAAGCCCAATTCTTGAATAAGGTAAGTGAGTTGATAAGGTGCTGACCCAATTTCTAGTATCCGCCCTTTGGTATAATTTTCTCTTAAAACTCCAAGATCGAACTTATATCTATTTGTATGAAGGCTTAAATAGTTAGAACTCCAATCTGACATTTCACTTATATCATTAGCCACAAGTTGTTCTAATCTGCTAATTACCTCATTAAATTCCTTTGCCATAATTATTAAATTGCTCTAAAATTAAGAATAATATAGATAATTAATGAAAATGCTTAATTTTGTTTAGAATGAACTTTAAAGCCCTAAGCCCTAATTTTCTTAAAGCGATCTATAGGTATTTTTCACTGAGATCTTGGATTGCTAAAATAGAAAGTTTAAATATTGAAAATTCGGGTACTAGTGATGATTTAAGCTTTGTAAAGGTTGATGGTTTGTGCTATTTCGGCTATTCTTCAGATGAGGTTTTGAAACTTGTTTACAGATTCTTTCTAAAGAAAGAATTGAAGCGTATTATACATATTGATGCCTTCGGCTTGGTTCTAGATGTTTTGTATAGAAACACTGAGTTTAAGTCTGATATAGAAACACTTGAAAATAATAAGTTTGTCAAACTACAAAAAGGTGATGTTGTGTTAGAAGGTGGCGCTTATATAGGCTTGTATGCTATGCAGATTTCTAAAAAGGTAGGAAATACTGGGAAGGTTATTGCAGTGGAAGCAATAGAGGAAAACTTCAATGTGCTTAAAAAGAATTTGGCGGTTAATAATATTACTAATATTATTCCTGTTAATTGCGCCATTTGGGAAAAGGAAGAAACGCTTACCTTTTACAGAAGAAATAAACAAATAGCCAGTTTTTCTAATGAAATTGTTCAAGAATCAAATCAAGAATTTCAGGTATCTGCTAAGCAAGTTGATACTATTTTGATTGAGTTAGGAATAAAGCACATTGATTATGTTCGTTTACAACTCAATGGAGCAGAAATAAATGGCTTGAGAGGAATGGAAGAGACGCTTAAACAAAGACCGGGATTAATGATTGCGGCTCCATATAAATTGAAAGGACAATCCTTGAAAATTCAAATTACAGACTACTTAAAATTAAAAGGTTTTGAAACAACTTATCATGGAGTCAGTGTTTATTTTGAAAATGATAAAATTAGGGTTTAGCAAGGAAAGCAGTTATAGTTGCTATCTGTTCTGTTGTTAATACTTTCTTCTTTTCTTGAGCATTCGCCTTTCTTTGGGTTATTTTTTTAATAGGAACGTCATGACCTAATATAAATTGTAATACTTTTTTTTGAACTGCTTTATTTTCAAATAAATCCAGTGATTGAACTTTAAGATATCGGGAGTCATCAATTTTATCGAAGAAGCTTTTTATAAACTGATGCGTTGCTTTCCATTGAAAGGCTATTTTTTCAATTTGTGAAAGATGACTCCATAAATTTTTATCTGAAGATGAAATCCTACCTTCATCTCTAATATTTTGGTTCATATACCAGTCTCTAGAATAACCACTTTCAACAAATTTTATTGGATCTCTTTTTAGGGAAATAAACTTTGCCTTAGGGTATAAATCCAATAGCGCTTTACTAAAAAAAGTGATTTTATTATTAGTTTCTACATAAACCTTTCCTTGCAGGTATGTATCTCTAATTTGCTCATAGCGGCAAGCATCAATCACTAACTTTATCTGGTTTAAATTATTCTGGTTCTCAAATGCAAATTGTCCAAAATAGCTTAGTTCGGGGGTTCCCGTATGCTTTACTACAAGTTCTTCATAACTTTCTAAGACTTTTGTGAGATACTTTGTTCCACTTCTTCCAGGAGATAGAATGAAAATGACTTCGGCATTTTCATGAACCTCTTTATGTAGTTTTGTTATATCTTTAGCGATATATTTAGAGATTTTGGAACTCGCAATCTCATTCTTGAAGAATTGTCGAATAGATTCCGGTAGTTTTTCCGTTAAAATTTTAAGCGTATTCATAAGTAATGATACAAGAAGTTAAAACATACATGTCAGCATTAATTAATGCAAGTTATCAGCAAAAAGTTAGTGCTAATCTTTCTTTCTCTGACAAATTTAATCATTTACTATTGAATAAATTGTTTAATCATGAATATTGGTTTGAAGATAAGCCTTTGTTAATTGATGAAAGTGGGAATCCAGATTATCTAGGGAGTGCTTTCTATATGATTAATTCCTTGCAAGAGCATGGCAACAGGGATAGAGATCAATTCAATAGATTTAAATATATAAATAGTTATCAGTCTAAATTTTCTTGCACTGAAGAGAACTTAGTCGACCAATATTTAAGAGCATTTTTAAATAGTCAAGGAGTCGATCTAGCTGAACCTAAGTCAAAAGTTTTTATTTCACATGATATAGATTTAATAAATTCTTCTATTAAACAGGATAGTTATTATCTCCTTAAACATGGTGATTTCGCTCATCTTTTTCAACATATTTTCAATTTCTTTGTAGGTAAAAGAGCGTGGAGAAACATAGACAAAATCATGAGCATTGAAAGTTTGTATGATTTCAAGGCCACTTATTTTTGGATTGCCCAAAATGAATTTGACAAGAATTCAGGTATTAAGAATGGTGATTATAAGATAAATTCAAAATACGTAAAGAATACTTTACGGGAAATTACGAATTCAGAGAATTATGAAAACGGCCTGCATAAAAGTTCTTTATCCAGCACTTTGAATGACGAAATCGCTAAGTTTCCAATAGAGGAGAAGCTCAGCTCAAATCGCTATCATTATCTAAAATTTAATCCCGAAGAGAATTATTCTAAACTTTCTAATTCACAGGTTAGAGTGGATTGTTCTCTTGGTTTTGCTGAAAAAATTGGATTTAGGAATTCTTTTGGCTTACCCTTCAAACCTTTTGATTTTGATAGGAAGAAGTCTTATGATTTCTTAGAGGTGCCGCTAAACGTTATGGATACAACATTTTTGACCTACGGCGATTGTGATGCGGAAAAGATGGAAGAGAATATCATTTCATTCATTGAGGCAAATAAGAGCAATGCAGTCGTGTCCTTACTTTGGCATAATGATAAATGCTCGAATATGAAGTAT
>JADHRO010000146.1 GCA_016777395.1 Chitinophagales bacterium
ACCTAAGCCTGGAAATAAATTGGAAGGGTAGCGCTCCACCATATCAAAATTGACGCCTAATTTACTCGTATCAATTTCCAAATTCCTCAACTCGGCGAGTGTATCTACAAAGAAAGTAATGTCAATCTGTATTGGGCTAGTAACCGTTAATGTTCGTATGTAAAATTCTCTCGGGGGTTGCACAATTTCTGCCGTGTCAATAAGCCAGGGGCTATTACTTCTAACCATTCCATTTTCATCAATTACTTCAACTCTGAAACGGATTTCATCTTGATCGATAAAATCGAAGAAATTGAATATAATTTGGTTATTCGCTAGGGTATCTACAACTTCAATAGGTCCTCCATTGACCTGTATAGAAATGTGATATTCAAAATCTAAGCTGTAAGGATTGGTGTATGGGTCCCATTCGTAAGCTATTAGCTGATTACAACCTTGTTGATCTGCGGTAGAAGAAACCAATCGATAACCAATATCATTGTATTGACTTAAGTTGTCACAGCAGTCAAGGTAGGTCAATGTATATACTAAATTGGGATCCGCTACATTAGAAAATGTATCTAGGTAACAGGTATTAGTAATACCAAATACCGTATCGAATGGCTGGGCTAATCCATTAGGCAATAAATAGGATATTACATAGCCACAAGTTTGAATGAATTCACTCTCTTCCCAGCATACTTCAATACCTGCAGCTTGGACATCTAAAGAACTTATTTCTGGTTGGAATGAGCCAAAAGAATTGGTGGCAGTTGCTGAAATCACTGGGGGAAGTCCAGGACAATTGTAGTTGTATATTATATAATAATAGAGCGGATCACCAATATTAAATGCATTGATATGAGTAAATGAAGTTTGCGCAGCATTAATAACTGTCGTGATCAAGGCAAATGCAGTTGTAGGATCATTGGACACCCAAACCTCATAACTTACAAATGGACCGCATGGCAAAACTGGAGGATTCCAATTAAGTAAAACATCATTGTTTTGACTTTCAACACATAAAATTTCTTGCGCCTGAGCAAGTTGAGATAAGGCACTAAAGATTATTAAGAGTATAAGATTGATTCGCATATTTTTATGTTATCCAGTAGTAACCTTAATCATTTTGTTAAAATCTAAATATTGCTGGGCAAGCTCTTGCAATCTGACGGCTTTTACAGCATGTATATTGCTTAGTTGTTTATTTATCACTTCTAAATCTAGGTCAAAAATAAGAAAGTTTTTTAAGGTCCCAATCATACTTAAGGGGCCATCCACACTTTTCATTAACTGACCCACCATATAATTCTTCACCATCGATAACTCTTCATCTGATATTCGTTCATTATGTAAACGATTAATCTCAAATTCTATTTCCTTTAATGTATCCTTTTTAAATTGTGCCCCAACTTCAGTAGATATGCAGAAGTAAGAATGATTTAATATAGGATTGATAAACGAGTAGATACCATAAGTAAAACCCTTCTCTTCCCGAATGTTACTCATTAAGCGACTACCAAAATAGCCTCCGAGTATGGTATTAAGTATTTGTGCATCATCAAAATCAGTATCATGAATATTTACAAATGGCATTCCGACCCTTATTGCTGATTGCAAGCTGTTTTTACGCTCAAGTTCAATAAGCGTTTTTGCGCTTGTCTGAAAAGAGCATGAGGGACTCACTTTGTCTTTAAGTGAGAGTTGGCCCAAATTGTCTTGTAAAATTTTCATTTCGGTTGCGCCTATTTTCCCAGCTGCTATGACTACTGAATTTGCACTTAACTGATAATGCTTGTGGTAATGATTAATTGCATCATTTTGGCTAATCTTATCAATATCTTGAGCACGCGAGAGGTAACCAAAGGGTTTGTTTTCACCAAAAATTGCCTGATTAAAATACTGACTGGCTATGTAGCTGTTTTTCTCCCATTGAACAGCTAGTTTTTGCTTACTCTTTACTTTTATCTTCCTCAATTCCTCCAAGGGAAATATGGCGTTTTGTAATACATCAATTAACAAGGGCATTACCAGTCCTAGCTTTTCACTTAGGCAAAAAAGGCTTAGCTGAGCGGTATACATGTTTGCTTGAAATTTAATTGTAGCTCCATGGAAATCAAAAGATTCTGCTAACTGGGCAGCGGTATGTTTTTTAGTCCCTTTTAGAATTGCGCTAGCGCATATGCCTGCTAACATCCGTTTGCTCTCATAAAGTCTTCCCGCAGGAAATAATATATTCAATTGAAATATATTTTGACTGGTACCTTCGATGATATGAACAGACAATCCGTTGGATAAAGTCTCCTTGTGCACATGACTAAAACTTAGCTTCTTTGGTAATGTAATTGAGGGTGAAATTTGCCTATTCATGTTGGCTGCTTTTATAAAATAAGGTAGATGAATTATTTGCTTTAAAAATATCTAGGGCTACTTTTTGAACCACATCACTTGTTACGGTATGATAGAAAGCTTGCTCGTTATCGTATAAATGCATGGAATCTATCGACTTGAAATAAGCCAAATTAAAGGCCTTGGTATAATGGCTTTCGTTGGTGAATGCCAGATAATTGCATGCTTTATTTATTACTTTTTCTAATTCTTTCTCTAGCACCGGTTTCTCGCAAAAGGATTTTAATACTGCTTTTATGGCTTCATCCAACTGGGCCAATGAAACACCATCATTAGGCTTAGCTTCTATTATCAACAGGTTGTGGTCGTCCGTTCCGCTCAAGTAGCAATCAACCTCCGTACATATATCGAGTTTATCCATCAAATTAATCGCTAATCGAGAGGAGTCTCCAGTTCCTAATAATTCACTGATAACATCAGTAGGATAATAGTCAGGGTGTGTACGATCGCAGACGTGATATGCTTTGTATAAAATGCTATTTGGAACATCTCGTTCAACTTCACTGAATCGGGCTTCCTGCTGAGGGGATTCTACTTGCTCGATTGGCAGCACTTCTGGACCGGAAGGAATTTCTTCAAACCACTTTTCAATTAAGGGCAGAATAGTAGTTGCTTTTACACCACCAACAATACTGAGAATGGCATTGTTTGGTCGATAATATTTATAAAAGAAATCCTTTGTCTCTTGAAGGGTAATTGCTTGTATGTGGCTCAAGTTTTTTCCAATTGTCGGCCATTTGTAAGGATGTGTTTTGTAGCACATATCCATGAGTAAATGCCAAACATCGCCATAAGGCTTATTTAGATAGTTTTGTTTAAATTCTTCGCACACTACTGAAATTTGGGTGTTGAGGCTTTCTTGATTAAAATCAAGGTCTAACATTCGATCACTTTCCAACCACAAAGCTGTTTCGATATTACACGCTGGCAGAGTTTCATAGTAATTAGTCAAATCGACTGAAGTAAAAGCATTGTTGTCGCCGCCAGCTATTTGCAGGGCACTATCGAAGTGCGGGATATTTTTAGAACCTTCAAACATAAAATGTTCAAAGAGGTGAGCAAAACCAGTTTTGGTCTCATGCTCATTTTTGGAACCCACTTTGTAGAGGATATTGACCGTAACCATTGGGGTGTTGTCAAGCTCCTCAATTAAAACAGTTAATCTATTTTTTAGTATAAACTCTTCAACTTTCGCCATGATGCAAAGGTAATAACTTGCTTGATGAGAATCAGCCATTTATTGGAAATAAAAAGCCCTGAGTGTTTACACTCAGGGCTTAACTTAAATACAATCAATTTTTATTCAAAAACAATGGTCATTTCTACCCGACGATTCGCTTGTCTACCTTCGGCCGTATCGTTACTTGCCACTGGTTTTGATTCACCAAACCCAAAAGTTTTAACACGATTCCCTACAATTCCTTTAGCTATCAGTAGAGTTTTTACTGCTTCCGCTCGGTTTTCAGACAAAATTTGATTAGAACTATCATTTCCAATATTATCTGTATGCCCCTCAACCAAGAGTTGAATTTCTGGGTTGTCAATCATAACTTGCGCTAATTCATCCATCGAAACATACGAAGAAACTTTGATTGTAGCTCTACCACTTTCAAATTCTAAATTTCTAAAGGCAATATCCAGCTTTTCGGCTACTTCTTCTTCAATGATTGGGCAACCATTGTTCTCAACTGGACCCGGAGTTTTAGGACAATCATCAATATTGTTCGTCACACCATCGTTATCCTCATCTCCATACGGACATCCTTTGTTTTCGGCTACTCCCGCAACTTCAGGACAAGCATCTTCTTTGTCAATTAGACCGTCACCATCGGTGTCAGGACAACCATTGTATCGAATGTCTCCTGCTGTCTCAGGACAAGAATCTTGTTTATCTTGAATACCATCTCCATCGGTATCAGGACACCCGTTAAATTCTTCAATACCTGCAACTTCTGGACAATCATCTTTGCTGTCTTGAATGCCATCTCCGTCAGTATCAGGACAGCCATTGAATGCCACTAATCCAGGCGTATTTGGGCAATTATCATCTTTGTCCATTATACCATCCTCATCCGAATCTAGAATAGGACAACCAAGAGAGGCCCATGGTCCGGCTTCTTTAGGACAATCATCCATTTTCTTGCTTACATGATCTTTATCTTTGTCTTTAATTTTCTTCCCAATTGGAATACTTAGGTTCATGTAGAAATTAGCGTCATAAATGGTTTGCTTTCCCATCAATGGTAAAATGTCATTGGTTCCTAAAGCTAGAGGACCAACACGCATTCCTGTCCCCAAGTGTGGGTTGCCATGTGTGTTAACTGAAACGGGCAAATAAAAGCTAAACCATTTGTGTTCAAATCTTGGGGTAATACTGAATTCAGAGATTCCTCTAGTTTTTTCAGGATTATTTTTAAATGCAGGAGCAATGCTTGCAGCTAGGTTAGCATAAAATCCTTTCCATATATTGTAATCTACATACGCGTTTATGCGCATGGGAAGGGAAACTTTATAAGTCCCTTTTTCTGCTGTCGTTTCATCAAATAATGAAGACAGGGTATCTTCAAAAGCTTGTAGTCCTGAATTTCCAAATTCATCGAAAGCAGCTCCAAACGATTCCTCAATATCGATATCAGCGCGGTCTGCGTAATAATCGCCGAATACCCCATTATCTCTTTCATAACTGGTAAAGCCCATATCCAATAAGCCTACTCCAACTTTTACTTTGTATTTCTCTTTCCGAGGATCAAGATAATCTGGATTACCATCTAACTCATATTTGTAGTTATCTGCATTTGGTCTAAACTCCCAAAC
>JADHRO010000147.1 GCA_016777395.1 Chitinophagales bacterium
AAATTTACAACTCTAGCCTCAAGTAAAGGTTTTTTTAACTTTTTTTGTTGGCTAAAGTCTCCCAACAAATCCCCTATAGATTTCATATTATTACTCATTATTCAATATCTATTATTTGAATAGGCGCGCTGCTTATGTTTTGAAACATATCTTTATCGGTATGACTTATAAAAACCTGTCCTTGTTGATTTATCAAAAAGTTCATTAGGTTTTGACTCCGTTTCATATCGAGTTTATCAAATATATCGTCAATAATAAATAAAGGTACTTTATTTAACTGAGCTTTTAAAAAATTAAACTGTGCCAACTTTAAGGCCAATAGCACAGTCTTTTGTTGACCTTGTGAGCCGAAATCTTTTAGCGATTCACCACTCATTTCAAATTTAACATCATCCCGATGAATCCCTTTTGTAGTTCGCCTCAGAATGATGTCCCGCTTCAGAGTTTCATCCAGTAATTGATTCAAGGGTTTTTCTGCCAGATGACTCGTATAACTTAAAGTAAATCCTTCATCTTTAGCAGATAAGGCAATAAAACTTTCTTTAAAAAACGATTGGATATTTTCTAGAAATTGATTTCGTGAATGATAAATAAATGCTCCATTCTTGTGCAAAGAATCATTGTATATAGATAATAGGTTTTTATCAAGCCCTTTTTCTTCGGCCTGTTTCAATAGCGCATTCCGCTGTTTTAAGCTCGTATTATATTGCAGAAGCGCATTCAAATAATCACGACTAAGCTGAGATAAGGTTTGATCTATAAATTTTCGACGTTCTTCAGCGCTCCCGGTAATAAGAACATGGTCGTTAGGAGACACTACTACAACTGGAAAGATCCCCAAATGATTAGCATTTTTTGTATGCTGAATGCCGTCTAAGACAATTTTTTTTCTCTTACTCAATTCAGCAGTAACGATCAATTCTTTATGCTCACTTTGATTCATGTATATCTCTAAGCGAAAAAAGCTTTCCCCTTGCTTAATACAGTATTTATCTGAAGAGCTAAAAAAACTTTTCCCAATACACAACATATATATGGCATCAAGAATGTTCGTTTTTCCAACCCCATTTAATCCAATGAAAGCACAAGTATCTTCATTGAAGGAAAATACTTTTTTTTCATGATTCTTGTAATTAGTAATATGAAGTTTGCGAATAAACATTAATTTCGAGGATTCAAACCAAATTAAACAAAATGTCAAAGACAAAAATAACAAAAGAAACTTACCTCAAGTGGTATGAGTTGATGGTTCGTATGCGAAAATTTGAAGAACGCGCAGGAATGTTATATGGTCAACAGAAAATTAGAGGGTTTTGTCACTTGTACATTGGGCAGGAAGCCGTTGGAGCGGGTATCGCATCTGCGACAAGGCAGGAAGACCCGGTAATAACTGCATACAGAGACCATGCACTTGCTATAGGGAAAGGTATGAGCGCCAGAGAATGCATGGCTGAGTTGATGGGCAAAGTAACCGGTTGCAGCAAAGGGAAAGGTGGGTCGATGCACTTTTTCAGTAAAGAAAAATATTTTTTTGGTGGACATGGAATTGTAGGTGCTCAAATAGGGTTAGGCGCAGGACTTGCCTTTGCTGAAAAATATAAAGAAACGGACAATGTGGTTTTGGCTATGTTTGGTGATGGTGCAGTTTGGCAAGGCATCTTACATGAAACCATGAATATGAGTAAACTATGGAATTTACCTGTCATTTTTATTTGTGAAAATAATGGATATGCAATGGGGACCTCTGTCAAAAGGAGTGCAGCCTCTAAGGATATCTACAAGCTAGGTGAAGCATTTGACATACCTAGTATGCCAGTTGATGGCATGGACCCAGCAGCTGTTCATGATGCCATTAGCGATGCGACAGAGCTATGTAGAAGTGGAAACGGACCGGTATTCCTTGAGATTAGAACCTACCGGTATAAAGGTCATTCGATGAGTGATCCGCAGAAATATAGAACAAAAGATGAGGTTGAATCATACAAAGAAAAAGACCCTATTCAGATAGTTTTAAAGAAAATTCAAGACAATAAATGGGCAAGTGAACAGCAAATCAAAGAAATTAATACAAAAGTGAAAGAAGAAATTGATGATTGTGTTACCTTTGCCGAGAAATCACCGTATCCAGATGAAAGTGCGGTGTATGAAGATATTTATGTACAGAAGGACTATCCTTTTTTAACTGATTAAAAATTAAATCTAAAATGGCCGCAGAAAAAAACCTAAATGCACCAAGCGAATTATCTCAACTTGATAAGATGCAAAACTGGTATGAAGAAAATGGAAGAATAATCAATGCTGCTGTTCTCTCTATTCTAGCAATAATTTTGTTATTGATTGCGTATACCAACATATACAAACCCAAACAAGAAGCTTTAGCACAAGATGCTATTTTTAAAGCGCAATACTGGTTTGAGCAAGACTCAATTGCAAAATCACTCAATGATCCAGGGAACGGATTTCTTGAGATAGCTAATAACTTTGGGAATACCAAAGCAGGTAACCTTGCTAAATATTATGCAGGTCTATCTTATTTTCAATTGGGCGATTATCCAAATGCCGAAAAATATCTCGCGAAGTTTAATGTGAAGAATGATGAAGTATTAGGCGGATTAGCTCTAGGTACTTTAGCTGATGCTCAAATGGAAAACGCGAATCGAGATGCAGCACTTAAAAACTATAAGAAAGCTGCCAACTTTTCAGATAATGAAGCGTCAAGCCCATTCTTGCTATTAAAAGCGGGCTTAGCATATGATTATGCTGGAAAAAGTGAAGATGCTATTAAATTTTTAAAGACTCTAGAAGATAAGTATCCAAATTCTTCTGAGGCAAGTGATGCTGCGAAATATTTAGCCAAGATAGAGGCATCCATATAATAGATAAACCTATATCAGCGATGCCATCTACTAAGAGTGGATGGCATCGCTATTTTATTTAATATCTTTGACAAATAAATCGTCGTAGTGTATCAAAATAAAAAAGTAATTGTTGTAATGCCTGCCTTCAACGCAGCGCTAACTCTAGAAAAAACAGTTCATGAAATCCCAGAATGGGTAGATGAGGTGATCTTAACGGATGATGCGAGTACAGACAATACTATAGCTGTTGCTCAAAAACTAGGGATACAGCATATTCTTAAGCACGATCAAAATAAAGGCTATGGCGGCAACCAAAAAACCTGTTATAACAAAGCCTTAACGCTCGAAGGAGATATCATTATCATGTTGCATCCAGACTATCAATACACACCTAAGCTTATACCTAGCATGGTCAACTTAATTGCACAAGACCTTTACCCTGTGGTTTTGGGGAGTCGTATTTTAGGTAAAGGAGCGCTTCGCGGCGGAATGCCATGTTATAAGTATATAGCGAATAGACTACTTACCTTTATCCAAAACTTATTAATAGGTCAAAAATTAAGTGAATATCATACCGGATATAGAGCATTCAGTAAAGATGCACTTAAAGCAATCAACTTCAATGACAATTCGGATGACTTCATTTTCGACAACCAAATGCTTGCACAGCTGGTATACAAAGATTTTGAAATAGCAGAAGTAACGTGTCCAACCAAATACTTTGAAGAGGCCAGCTCTATAAACTTTAAGCGAAGTGCTGTTTATGGTTTGGGCTGTATGCTAGTCTCCATAAAGTTTAGATTAAACAAATGGGGTATCATAAAACTAGCAATGTTTAAGTAAGTACTAGTCTTGCTCTATTTCTTCGTGTTTGAATAACTCATCATCTTCAGCCCTATAAGGCAGCATATTCAAAACATGTTCTATGGCTTCAATACGTGCATTTGTTTTCCGATCAGCTCTAATTATTTTCCATGGGGCAATCTCCGTATCGGTTCTATTAAACATTTTTTGTTTATAGCTTGTATACTCATCCCAAAGTTCTAATGCACGTCGATCGACAGCACTATACTTCCACTTTTTTAAAGGGCTTTCTATAATATCCGTAAACCTCTCAGCTTGCTCATCTTTAGAGATAGAGAAGTAAAGTTTGATTAATCTCACACCCGAATCAACAATAAGCCGTTCCACATCGTTTACCTGATTCATAAAAACCTCGTACTCTATATCTGAACAAAAACCATTTACGGGTTCTACCACCGCTCGGTTATACCAGCTCCTATCAAAAAATAAAATTTCTCCAGCTTTTGGAAGTAATGATATGTAGCGCTGAAAATACCATTGAGTTTTTTCAATCTCATCTGGCTTAGTCAATGCTACGACGCGATATTCTCGCGGGTTTAAACACTCAGTCATCCTTCTTATAGCGCCACCTTTTCCTGCAGCATCACGACCTTCGAAAAGAATAACTACTTTTTCATTATGTTCAGAAACCCATCGGTGAAGTTTAATTAACTCAACTTGTAATTCGGCTAACCGCGCTTCATACTTTACATACCTCAAAGTTTTGTCGAGATTCACGTCCTCATTAGATAAAATATGTAACAAGCCTTTTTTACTATTTAGATTTTTAAAATCTTTTAAGCTAAATTCTTTCATACTATTTATTTAAGAGTCAATTTGCTTTAAGGTTCTGAAATAACGATGAACTATATTTGGGTCAGCTAAGAGATTTGTGGCTGAGTTTTCTTTTCCCAAATATTCAAACCTAGACAGCACAAAACGCATACTTTCCAATCTTGCTTTTTTCTTATTGTCCGATTTAACAATAATCCATGGACAAAAAGAAGTGTGAGTTCTGCTAAACATTTGTTCTTTAAAATAAGTATATCTATCCCAAAAAACTTGCCCTTTTTTATCAACTGAACTATATTTCCATCTTTTTAGCGGGTTGGTAAGTCGAGAACCAAATCTTTTTAATTGTTCTTCTTTAGAAACGGAGAACCAAATCTTGATAACATGGACATTCTCTTCATAAAGCATATGCTCAAACTCAGGCACTTGAGCCATGAAAGTTTCATATTGCTCAGGTGTGCAGAAATCCATTATTGGTTCAACAACTGCTCGATTATACCAACTTCTATCAAAGAAAACAATTTCTCCAGGATTAGGCAGGTGCTTAATGTAACGACGAAAAAACCACTGGCCTTTTTCTATTTCCGTTGGCTTATCCAGGCTAACTACGCGCATGAATCGAGGATTAAGGTGTTCAATAAACCTACGAATGACGCCCCCTTTGCCTGAGGCATCCCGACCTTCAAATATGATAGC
>JADHRO010000148.1 GCA_016777395.1 Chitinophagales bacterium
ATACAAGAAATACCCGCCAAAGAGCAAATATCTTTAACCTGCCAGTTTATAATTGCAGTTGCTAATTCGGATAGCCAGATAAGTATTAATCAAACCGTATCGAAATTCGAGTCTTATTTTTTCGCATAAATTCTAGGGGAAATCTTACTTTCCTGTTGCTGCTATTCTTGCAACTCGCATAGATTGGGTCTTGTATTTTGGTATAAACATCCCCAAAATGTATGATTTAAACAAGTATCCCCAAAAACTGGATTCGATTAAAGAATCATCAATTAAATGTTCAATTTTAGCATGTTCCTCTGGGCTTTCACTCCAATGCAAGGTAGGATGCAAGTGGTGAATAGTGTGAAGACCATTATTAAACAACATAGCATTCAAAATTCCTGTAAAGTTCCGAGAACTATTGTATTTAGATTCTTCATCAGCATGTACATGCTGCACATAGTTGAATAATAAAACACTAAACAAACTGAACTGCTGAGGCAAAACAACGTATACAACTGCTTTCTCCCATCCACCAAAATAAAATGCACCTACAATCCAAGAAATAAGCACAATGAATTGCAAACTGTAGAGAATGAATTTCTCTTTGTTTCGTCCAAATGTTTCTTTGAAGTGCGTCATTACAACTGACTGTTGAAAGAATCCACTGACGGAAGGGTAGGTAAGGACTGTAAACAAGTTGTTTCTTTCTGTAAAACGCCAAGTTTTAGTGTAATCCGGGTCAGTATTAACATATTTATGATGATTAGCATTGTGTGTAGGTATCCATGCAAAAACCGGGAAGCCATAGAACACTGTCAACCAATTATCTGTAAGCACATTCATAAATTTTTTCTTCCACATAGGTAAATGATTGTGGTTGTGTGCCATAACTGCTACTGAAACAGCCATAAATAGAAACCAAACGTATAAAGGTGCAAAAGCCCAAGTCGTCATAGCTTCTCCCTTTGTCCATAGGATTATAAATAGTGCAGTCGTTGTAATCATGTACAAGATTGCTTTAATGTCTTTATTGTTCTTTAGCATAATTTTGAATTAATGGTACAAATATACGATTAAAGAATTGGTTTAAGGCATCAATGAATATCTATCCCCTGCAAACCAGGTCCGAATATCGCAATTAAAGACTATTCATTATACCATAACCTTTGGGATATTTCTTATGTAGTTCAGGTAGCATAGCTTCTCTAGCTAAAAGAGTCATTTGGTCTAAGTCTGCTAAAGTGTGGGATTTTGGATCTATAATTGTTTTCCAGTAGACTTCAATCCTACCTGGACGAAGAGAAAGTAGCTTTCTAGGCATTAACTCTGCTGCACCAATAATGGTGCAAACAGCAATGGGAATTTGAAGTTGCACGCTAAGGCTAAAAGCACCCACTTTAAAATCTTTTAAAAGCCTTGGTGAAGTATTACAAGTACCTTCCGGAAAAATAACCATACTGGCTCCGTCCTTCAGATACTTAAACATCGTCTCCATACTCCATTTTCTACTTTCTTTCTGCTCTCGTTGGACCGGAACGTATAACTTTTTGAGTAAATAACCCAATACTGGATATTTTAGAATTTCAGCTTTGCCGATATACTTTTTAAAGTTATCACTTGCTACAGCTGAAATGAGTGCATCCAAATAAGACATATGGTTCCCAACTAAAATATATTGTTTATTCTTATCAAGTAATTCTTGGCCATATATTTTAACTTTTATTCCTATTAGAAACAAAACGATATGACTAAAATAAATAGGCGCAAAATGCATGGCTCGATAAACTCGCTTACTGGGAATGTTTAATCCTATAACAAGTATGGGAAATACAATGATTAAGGCGGTAAGAAAAACAATTGACCCCCAGATGGTCCAAATGAAAACGAATAGTTTGTCTAAAAAAGGGTTTTTAAATTTCAATGCTTTCGGGTATTTCTCTCAGTAAAGCTAACGAATTAACCGGATTTTTACAGTCTGATCAAAATTTCGACCATCCTTTCCTGAAGCTTTGAGCTTCATTAAAAAAAATTGACTTTCTAAGGCTTGGTTTCTAAAAGTTCCGTCCCAAGTCGCATTGATAGAGTTTCCCTCAAAAACTAATTCACCCCATCGACTGTAAATTTGATAATTGATAAAATTTAGATCTTTTCCGAATAGTTTATAGGTGTCATTCGTTCCATCATTATTTGGAGTAAATACGTTGGGGATATTTAAACTTGAATTGAAGATTAAGTTGACCTCAATAGTTAAAAATTGAGCGCAACCCGATAACGAATCGCTTATTCTCAAGGTATATGTCCCCATGTTTTCGGGGCGTATTTCATTGATACTGCAGGGAAAAAAACAGGTATCCCCTTGCTGACTCCAAAATTCATATTCAATGCTTGGATTGGATAACTGAAAATCAAAGGCATCGCCCGAATTTAATGTCACTTCACTTGGATTTACAGTATAATTGGCGCTCGTTATCTTGTAAAAACGACGAACGATGGAATCACAAAGAAATGAATTAGGATTCGCGAGATTAACCTCTATGAGTGTATCGCTAAAAATCCAAACTCCAAATTGACGAATAGAATCACAGACTTCTATGGTATCTCTTCCAATACTTGGTGCTTCTACAAGAAGCTGAAGTGTCGAATCTGCAATTCCCAGGCAACTATTGGTATCTTCTACGGTATATGTAATGGTATATAATCCGAGTTTGCCAGATGGATTGAAGGAATTATTATTTTCAACGTCACCAGTCCATGTGCCACCTATGGTTGCATTGCCGGTTAAAAATGTATTCAAATCTAAGATACCATAATCTTCGCATATAGCATCGGGGAATGACCAATACGGATTTAATCCGGGTAATGGCGCATTGCATCCCGTGTTATAGTATGTCGGTATACCTAAAGTATCGTAGAAAATTGCTCCACCATCACCACCTGGAAGATTGGTCGGGAGATAGCTAACAGTTTGGGCACTGATACAAGCCCCATTATAAGCTACTGCTAAGGTTCTTGGTGTACTGGCTAGGTTACTAAAATGTCCACTTGTATTTCCAGCGCATTGATAAATAATATAAACCGTATCAGTCAAGCCCTCAAATGAGTTTGCCGAAACCAGCATACTTGCAGAGCTAACTACAAGAATACTTTCTCCTGCAGGGACTATACCATTTATGGGCTCTAACAAAAACCCACAACTTGATATTATCGTTTGATTGAGCTGATTAGTTTTAGCTGGCGCTGGACACCAACCTAAAAAATTGTTGCTTGGCCAATCAAACACAAGGTTATTAATATCAAGATTTTCATTGACTCGTAAGGTAACCATTTCATTTTCACCTTCAGGATCACCACAGGCATCTGCCAAGATAGATTCAATGCTAAAACACTGGCCGAAAGTCAGTGTTTTTATTGAAATTAGTAAAAAGAGAAAACCCCAATATTTCATAGTCATATACTCCTAACAAAAAAGGAAACATAAAGTTAACTAGAATTTAGGGCAATTCAACATTTCTCTGTAACGCGACTTAGAATTGGCAATTGTGTATATTACATAGAGCTCTGGCCCGCCCATGAATGTCTGGGAATTACGTAAATCAGAAGTATTAACATCATAACTGAATCCTACATCAAGGGATTGTACCTCCCCTCGAACACCCAATATAAATGAATCAGCGCCAAGCTTATTTTCCTGGTAAGCAGCCAATCGATATTGAGCGCCCACGTAGAGGGCTGTATTGTTCTTATCATCAATTAAGAACCGGATATAGGAGCCAAAATCTAACTCACTATGAGGTCCTTGTTTTTGAAACAAGAAGATAGGGATAATTGAGAAAACTTCATTATTTAACTCAATTCGTGCGCTTAAGTTTGAAGAAAATTTTCTGTATAATACATCTTCATCATTACTTCCAAAGCTTACATTAGGACTTGCAATATGTGATACTGCAAAACCTCCACCAATAGAGTGTTTATTTTTAATATTTACAAAATAATTTATTCCACTGCCAAAATCTAAAAATGACTTACTGTTGTATCCTGCAAAATCGATTGGGTCAGTGTTATTGTTAAATTCGAATAAGCTACCATAAATTAAATCCTTAAGATTGATTTGCTTTGTTAAATAGGCTGCTTGAAATCCTAAGCCCAGATAATGCTTAGCGTTTCTCCCACTAAATTGCTGATTATAACTCAAGCTTAAATTTACACCGGTATTTTTAAATTCGCCTTCTCCTTCCAGATCTTGATAAAAGCCAAGACCTACTCCGAGAAAGTTGCCCTTCAATTTGTTTCTAAACAGGTTGGCATCCATGGATACGGCATAGGTAGTAAAGGTGGTATACTTAAACCACTGGTTGCGGTAGTTTGCCGCAAAACGAACATTGTCTTCCATCACTCCAGTTAAAGCGGGATTTAAGTTTAGAGGAGATGCCCAGTATTGTGATAAGTGAAAATCTTGCGCATAGCTCGTAAACCCAAGGAACAAAACACCGACGATAACAACTAGTTTTTTCATCTATCTAACTAATTTAATATTTTGAGTAATAGTATATTTTTGACCATCCAAACCCGTAGCCTGGATAATAGCGATGTATATTCCATTTTCTATAGCTTGCCCAAGGAATAATCCATCCCATCCTTCATCTAAAAGATTGGTTTCAAACATTTTCCCACCCCATCTATCAAAAACACTAAGTTGATACTGATCAATGTTTTTGCCAAAACACCTGAAAGTTTCATTGGATCCATCTCCGTTTGGTGTAAATATATTAGGTACATTCAATTCAGAATATAAATTAATTTCGATGGTTAAAATATCAGAATATGTGCATTCAGTCACCGTATCGATTAAGCTAAAGTAATAATTGTTTACGGCTTCTGTTGGGTACAATAAATAATCATTGCACGGACTTTCGCAATTTTCGCCATTATCGCTTGTATAGCTCACTAAAACATCTGTACTTGGATTATTTATTGCAAATGAAACGGAGTCTCCCAAGCTAGCCAAAAGCATATCTGGGCTTATATAATAATCTGGAGCATACGTGATATCATAAGTGATTACACTATCACAACCAAAGGTATTAGAAAGGGAGTCTACAATTGTGCCTTGACTGCCATCAATAAGCACTCCATTATCAAGAAGATACGGTAATTCATTCGGACAAAGCAATATTTGAATAGGGAT
>JADHRO010000149.1 GCA_016777395.1 Chitinophagales bacterium
ACTTTTATAGATGTTGTGGATATTAATAATCTTTATATGGAGAATACCACTTGGGGCGGTGTTTGGATTGATTTTGATAATGATGGTTGGCAAGATTTATATGTTGCTACCGACCATAAAACGCAAAGTTTTCAAAGCGTAAATTCCTATTTTTTTAGAAACAGAACACCAAATAATTTTGAGCTTGATACGAGTATATTTCTTGGAAATCAGCAAGCGCAAAGCTATGCAGCTGCTAGAGGAGATTTTAATAATGATGGATTTTATGATTTAGTAGTTCAAAATGAAGAATTTACTACTCCTTTTTTATTAGAGAATTCTGGAAACAATAATAATTATATAAAAATTACCCTAGAAGGTACGGTGTCGAATAGATTTGCAATTGGTTCTTGGATTAGGGTTTTTGCAGGAGGACAACAGTTTAATCAATATACGGCATGTGGCGAAAATTATATTGGGCAAAATTCACAACATCATATTTTTGGTGTTGGAAATGACACTTTAGTCGATTCAGTTCATGTAGTCTATTTAAGTGGCGTTATTGATAAGTATTATAGTTTACCCATTAATCAAAGTTATAATTTCCAAGAGGGAGAAACGGTTAATGCGTTTCTCATAGAAAATGTGGGTCCATCAGTACTTTGTTTTGGAGATACAACAACTTTACAAGTCCCCTTGTTTGAAACTTATCTTTGGAATACGGGAGATACTACCCGTGAAATTAAAGTTTGGCAAGCAGGAGCCTACTCTCTAATAGCTTTGGATAGCAATGGCTTAGTATATAACAGCAATATGATTTATATTGATGTGCTCTCTGAAGTTGGTATCACACTTAATGCTAATGAGATTAGTTGCGCAGATGGTCAGGATGGAGAAGTATTTCTTGAAGTGGACAATCAAGGAAGGACATACGCCATAACCTGGTTGCATGGAGCAACTGGAGATAGTCTTTTTAATTTAGGGGCAGGAGCTTACTATTTTAACTATATCGATTCAGCAGGGTGTGCTTACCATGATTCTGTTGAGTTGCTGGAGCCTTTACCTTTAAATGTGCAAGCAGATATTCAAGCACAAACGGCAGATAGCCAAGGGAGTATTCATATTTTGGCTAATGGTGGAGTTCCTCCTTACAGGATTTTATTAGATAATATTCAAATTGGAAGTTCTTCCATTAATTTGGATTCAGGGGAATATGTATTAGTTGTTATTGATTCTAATGGCTGTGAATATGAAGATTTGTTAATCGTACCTTTTCTTACAGATATAAATGTAAGTTCGAGATTAATTGGGCTTGGAGGTAATCAAATTTCCATATTACCTAATCCTATGCAGGATTACTTTTGGATTTTTAATGAGCAAGCTTTTCAAGGAGAATTAGGTTATTCAATGCTTGACATATCAGGGAAGGTAATTCTTGAAAATAAAGCTGATTTTTTATCGACAGTGCAGCAAGATAAAATTTTAGTTCGCCTTCCAAACAGTTTATCGAAAGGAGTATATTTTTTAAAAATAAACTATCAGAGTGAAAGCTTATTCTTTAAGCTTGTCAGAGATTAAAATGTCAATATGAAATAATAAATTCCATCATTATAGATGTTTTTAGTCTCTAAAAATATAATAAGTAGATGGGATTCACAATCTTTTCTACTCTCTTTCTTTTTATGTAAAGTTTAATGTTTAGATACTTTAAGAGTTTATTCGCTTGACTTTTTCAAGTTAATTATTCATATTAGTTCTTATATTTAACGTCTATGCAGTTTAATGATAAAATTTTTTCCTGGTTTTCCCTTTTTGGATTGTTACTTAATTTTAATTTAAATGCCCAACTTTTTTCTGATGTAGCTTCTAGCCAGGGCATAAATCTCACCACAGGTACTGTTGCTCTATACGGTTCTGGAATCAGTTTTTATGATATAAATCATGATGGCTGGGATGATGACTTTAGCACTAGAAAACGATACACAAGCAATCTTTTTTAATATTCAAGGAAATTTACAGTTATCTCCAATTAAAATTTATAATGCTGGTCAGACGAAGATGTTCCTATGGGTTGATTATGACAACGATGGCGATTCCGATATTTTTATTACAACAGATTTTGGAGCTGTTCATTTATATGAAAATACGGGCAATTTTAATTTTATCGAAACAACAAATATATCTGGCTTATCATCAAATATAGCAGATAATTATGGCGCATCGTTTGCCGATTATGATAAGGATGGATTTTTAGATTTACACATATGTAAATATTTTAGAACTTCTGGCCAGATTGATTCATCGGATTTAACTTTTTTTAATAACTTATACCACAATAATGGAGATGGTACTTTTACTGATGTTTCAATTTCCTCTGGTGTTTCAAACTATCTGCGATCAAGTTTTATTTCTGTTTGGTTTGACTATGATCAAGATTCATGGCCTGATTTATATGTTGCCAATGATTTAATTTATGACGGAGCTCTTTATAGAAACAATTCAGATGGGACTTTTTCATATGAAACTATAAATGCAAACCTTATTAACCCAGGAGGGGCTACGGATTACATGACTTGTTCAGTCGCAGATTATAATAACGATCAGGATTTAGATTTGTTTGTTAGCAATACAGCTTTTGATAGTAATGGCAATCCCTTATTGTTTGACAATGACGATGTATTACCTTATTTTACAAACAAAGCTGATATTCTGATGTTGGAAATGCCAAGTACCACATGGGGAGGGCTATGGATAGATTATGATAACGATTCATATCAAGATCTATATGTAGCGACAGGTTCATTATTTTTAGATTCTATACCGGATATTGTGCCTGGGTATTTTTTCAAAAACGAGTCGTCAAACTATTTTACTTTAATGGACACTATTTTTACGAGCAATCACAATGCGACAAGTCATGCCGTCGCAAAAGGAGATTTGAATCGAGATGGCTTTCATGACATTGTTGTAAGTAACGATGATCCCGATATACCTTTTTTATGGTTAAATTCCGGAAATTCAAACAATCATATTAAGATTACTCTAGCCGGAACTGTTTCAAATTCAATGGCCATTGGTTCTTGGATTAAAGTGTTTGTGGGAGGACAGCAATACACCCAATATACCCTGTGTGGAGAAAACTATTTAGGGCAAAATTCACAGCATCATATTTTTGGTTTGGGCCAAGCCACACTTGTAGACTCTGTGCACATCGAATACCTCAGTGGCATAGTTGACAAGTACTATAATCTGGCAGTCAATCAAAATTACCAATTTCTCGAAGGGGGAACAGTACCTATTTTTACGATTCCTCAGATAGGAAGCACTATTTTATGTCTAGGGGATAGTGCAGTGTTAAGCGCTCCTTTTTTTGAATCTTACACCTGGAATACGGGTGATACTACCCGACAAATTGAAGTTTGGCAAGCAGGGAATTATTCCCTAACAGCAATTGATAGTAATGGATTAATTAATTACAGTAATGTAGTTGAGATTGACGTTTTACCTGATTTTATAATAACGGCAAACAGCCAAAATATGCATTGTGCAGAATTAAATGATGGAGAGATTAATTTAGTGGTAGATAATCAAGGAATTCCCTACACTGTTGAATGGAACCATGGTGCAATTGGAGATAGCTTATTCAATTTAAACGAAGGAACATATGTTTTCAATTATCTTGACTCTTTCGCTTGCCAGTATACAGATTCGGTTCAAATCAATGCCCCATTTCCAATTAATGTCCAATCGCTAGTTTCACCTCAAACTCCAGATACCTTGGGTACGATCTCTCTGAATATAAATGGAGGGTTTCCTCCCTTTCAAATTTTTGTTGATGATGTTTTATCGAGTACAAATATTAACAATCTAAACGCAGGGTTTTATTCGCTAGAAATTATAGATGAGAATGGATGCTCTTGGGAGCAAGAACTTGAGGTGATTTATTTAGATAGCAATACGAATACCGGAATTTTTCTTCATGATGATCCAATATTCCAAGTTTATCCGTTGCCATTCAAGGATCATATAACCCTGAGTTTCTTTTCAAAGATAATAGAGCCGTTTGATTTGAATCTTTTTAGCGAAGAGGGGCGTCTAATTGTCTCCCAAAGTTTTAAAACAATATTTGGCTTGAATGAATTAAGAATGGAAATCGCGCAGGATATCCCTGCTGGATTGTATATGCTAGAGTTAAGGTCTCAAAGTGATTCAAGTAGCAAAATACTTATAAAGTTTTAGTTTTAACGTATCTTAGAAAGTGGTATGAAAATATTGGTCAAAATAGTATTACTTGTTGTGCTAGTTTTTAAAGCGAACTTTCTTATTGCTCAAACTTTCACTAATGTAGCCCCTAGTCAAGGTATTAATATTATTACAAATACTGCTCTTGTAAATGGTGCTGGAGTTAGTTTTTACGATTTTAACAATGATGGTTGGGACGACTTAAGTTTTGTATTGGAAGGCTTTCCTCATGAGTTCTATCTCAATAATATGGGGGTTTATCAACCCGCTTCTTTCTCCATTCCAAACTCACGCCAAGCTAAACAGTTAAATTGGGTAGACTATGATAACGATGGCGTTTTGGATATTTTTGTTTCTAAGTACGCAGCTCAGAACCAGCTTTTTAAAAATGATGGTAATTTTAACTTTACGGATGTTACCGTGAGTGCAGGAATTTCCAATGATATAGCATTTAGTTGGGGTTCTTCATTTGGAGATTACAATAAAGACGGCTTTCTTGACCTTTACGTTTGTAAATATGCCTTAGGTGTTGGAGACACCAACAATCTGAATAATGTAAATAATCTTTATAGAAATAACGGAGATGGAACTTTTACGGATGTTACCTTTAGTGCAGGAGTTGCTGATGGAATCAAAGCAAGTTTCTGTGCTGTTTGGTTTGATTATAACAAGGATACCTGGCCTGATTTATACGTGGTAAATGACCGCGCTCCAGACGGAACACTTTTTAGAAATAATGGCGACGGCACTTTTACAGATGTTACGGTGAGTGCCCATTTAACAGCCATCTTAAGTAATTTTATGTCAGGTTCAGTGGCT
>JADHRO010000007.1 GCA_016777395.1 Chitinophagales bacterium
AAAGCACTTAGAAGATCCTTTAGCGGAAGAAATATTAAACAATAAACCAGAAGAAGGGGATGTATTGGTAGCTGACTTTAATAAAACAGCAGGCAAAATTGAAATTGTCATCAAGAAGGAAAAAGACTCTAAAGTCTCTAAAGAAGATTAAAAGTCAGCGTTAAAAAAACATCTACAAAGCGTATATTCCATCCTTATAAGTTCAAGTATTTAGGATTTCCACAAAGGTGTATAATTCCAAGAGAGTCTTCATTGTGTAAGTCCTATATTTACGGGACAACAATAAGCTATGCAGCAATACCACGACTTACTCAAACATATCAAAGCCCAAGGGTTTGAAAAATCAGATCGCACGGGAACAGGAACAACTAGTGTTTTTGGCTATCAAATGCGTTATAACTTGGCAGATGGCTTTCCTTTATTAACCACCAAAAAGGTATTTACAAAAGGAATTATACATGAAGTACTTTGGTTTATAAAAGGGAGTACAAACATTCAATACCTGGTTCAAAATGGTGTAGGCATATGGAATGAGTGGCCTTTTCAAAGCTATTTGAAACAGCTAGAATTGGAAGATAAGTTCCCGAAATATACTCCTCAATGGGAAGCAGAGCTAAAGGCATTTGTTGAACGAATCAAAACAGATGATGCCTTTGCTGCTCAATATGGCGAATTGGGACCAGTGTATGGCAAACAATGGAGGAATTTTGAAGGTGTAGACCAATTACAAAACGTCATTGACGATATTAAGGCGAAACCTGATAGCCGTCGATTAATCGTTTCAGCTTGGAATCCCAAAGATATTCCTGTCATGGCTAAATCAGGACTTCCGCCCTGTCATACTTTATTCCAATTCTATGTTGCAGATGGAAAACTGAGCTGTCAACTATACCAGCGCAGTGCAGATGTATTTCTAGGCGTTCCTTTTAATATTGCTTCCTATGCGCTTATTACTCATATGGTGGCTCAAGTCTGTGGCTTAGCTGTCGGTGATTTTGTACACACTTTGGGTGACGCCCATATTTACAGCAATCACTTTGACCAAGTGAAGGAACAGCTAAGCCGAGAATTTTATGATTTACCTCAGTTAAAACTTAACCCCAACATCAATTCTATTTTTGATTTCACCTACGCGGATATAACAATTGAAAATTATCAATGTCATCCAGCAATTAAAGCGGCGGTCGCTGTTTGAGAATTACAAGATGGAGTATGCGCTACACGAATTCTTGCTCAAGCTGAGAATAAGGTATACTCCAAAAAACTAATAATTTTCTTCTAGCTCTACAATTACCTCATTGCGACGACCGACCATTTCGAATGGCGGATTATATCCTAAGAAGTAAAATACATCAGTAAAAGCTATTCCCTCTTCCTCTAAAGCTTCGATAAGCATTAATTGGTGTTCTTCTATTTTACCTGAATTGGCCCAGCCGCCAAAGGTAATAGCAGCAACAGTTTTTGCAGGCATTTCAGTAAACGCTATCTCTGTCGAGTTTGGTTTGGGTAAATTTTCTTTATTATATCCTTTGGGAACCAAGAACATCATTGTCATACTATCCTCTAGACTCATTGCGACAGGACTTGTCATAGATATTTCTTCATTCGTTTCATTGCCTCCAAATATGTATCCGGCCAATTTTTGAAAACCTTTACCCGAGGCTTCTTCGTAGTTATTCGTATTTAATTTTACTGAGGTAAAAAGACTAGCTTCATAATTTCTAATTTCAAATGAGTCAAATTTCTTCACCACTTTGTAAGGATACGATTCTATATTTTGGCTACTTTTCATAGCAAAGCCTTGAACGACTAAGACTACTAAAACCAATACACCCGTTATAATTGCTAAAAATCTCATTGTTGTTTATTGTTTTTTATAAATACCTAACAACGGCATGGGAAAGAAAGTTCTGACTATGGCACTTAGATAGCCCAGCACGCTAGAGCCGCTTTAGTTTCCTTTCTCTTGAAATAAAATAACAAAAAAAAGGTCTCAATTAAAATTGAGACCTTTAGCTTGGATTGTAATTATATGATCGACTACGCTTTTTTCACGTTTACTGCATTTAATCCTTTACGACCTTCTTGCAAATCAAACGTTACTTCGTCATCTTTGTCAATTGTGTCAACTAATCCTGATACGTGCACGAAATATTCTTGCCCGTTCTCTTCGTCTTTAACAAAACCAAATCCTTTGGTCTCATTGAAGAACTTTACTGTTCCTTTGTTCATTATAATTTGTTTAAATTTCCACAAATGTACATTATACATTTAACATAAAGGCTATAAAAACAAAATATTCACTTTTTTCTATTATAATCACTAAAACAATATAAGCTCATTTATTATCCATACATTTGCACGCTTAAATGAAGTAGACCATGCAGTCAATAAGAAACATTGCCATCATCGCTCACGTCGATCACGGGAAAACAACATTAGTAGACAAAATCATTCAAGCTTGTAAAGTTTTTGATGATAGAAAAGAGGTTCAAGAACTTTTATTAGACAATAATGACTTGGAAAGAGAAAGAGGGATTACTATTCTTTCAAAAAACGTTTCAGTAAACTACAAAGATGTTAAAATCAATATTATTGATACTCCCGGTCACGCCGACTTTGGTGGGGAAGTAGAGCGAGTATTGAAAATGGCTGACGGTGTGCTACTTTTAGTAGATGCCTTTGAGGGGGCCATGCCGCAAACTCGATTTGTTTTAGGGAAAGCTATTGAACTTGGCCTAAAACCAATCGTCGTAGTTAATAAAGTAGATAAAGAAAACTGCACGCCAGATATCGTTCAAGAAGACGTTTTTGAGTTAATGTTTAATCTAGAAGCTTCCGAAGATCAGTTGGATTTTGCAACCGTTTTTGGATCAGCAAAACAAGGATGGATGAGTATGGATTGGAAAAAACCAAGCGATGATATCCTCGCTTTAATGGATACTATCTTAGAAGAAATTCCTGAAGCACCTGAATATGAAGGGACTCCACAGATGCAAATTACTTCATTGGATTTCTCCTCGTTTACCGGAAGAATAGCCATTGGAAGAGTATTAAGAGGGTCATTGCAAGAGAATAAGGATTATATGCTCTGTAAAAAAGATGGCAATAAAAAAATTAGAATAAAAGAACTGCACACATTTGAGGGAATGGGGAAGCTAAAGGTTTCTTCTGTTCGAAGCGGAGATATCTGTGCAATTACAGGTATTGATGACTTTGAAATTGGAGATACTGTAGCTGATTTAGAAAATCCAGAAGCATTAGAGCGAATTGCAGTAGATGAACCAACAATGAGTATGTTGTTTACGATTAACTCCTCTCCTTTCTTTGGAAAGGAAGGGAAGTTTGTTACTTCTCGTCACTTAAGAGATCGTTTGTATAAAGAGTTAGAAAAGAACTTAGCACTTCGTGTTGAGGACATGGATACAGAGGACAAGTTCATGGTTTACGGAAGAGGAATTTTGCATTTATCCGTATTGATTGAAACTATGCGAAGAGAAGGCTATGAATTGCAAGTGGGCAAGCCACAAGTAATCATTAAAGAAGTTGATGGAAGAAAGCATGAGCCTATGGAAACATTAGTTGTGGATGTTCCGGAATCCAAATCAGGTAAAGTAATCGAGTTAGTCACTCAACGAAAAGGAGATTTGTTAATTATGAATCCAAAAGGAGACTTAATGCACCTTGAATTTGATATTCCTTCTAGGGGTTTAATTGGATTGCGAAACAATGTACTAACTGCAACAGCGGGTGAAGCGGTAATGACTCACCGTTTTAGAGATTATGCAGCATTTAAAGGAGATATTCCTGCACGTTTAAAAGGGTCTTTGGTTTCTATTGAAAAGGGACAGATACTTGCGTATTCCTTAGATAAATTGCAAGATAGGGGGAAATTCTTTGTAGAGCCAGGCGATCAAGTATATATTGGACAAGTTATTGGCGAGCACTCAAGAGCCAATGACTTAGGTGTAAACGCTACAAAAGGAAAACAGTTAACTAACATGCGTTCTTCGGGAACCGATGGCAATGCTAAAATTGCACCGAAAATTGATTTTTCCTTGGAAGAGTCAATGGAGTATATCAATGAAGATGAATATTTAGAGATTACACCCGAAAGTCTACGTATGCGTAAGATACAGTTTAAACCATAGCATCATAGCTATCAAAAAATCGCTTCGCTTTTAAAAGGACTCATAAGGTTAATAATCTGAAAACTCAGTGTCACGAAAAAGGTCCACCTTCGACCTCAACAATATCTCGGCCGAAAGGAGCAAGACTTAAACGCATCAGTTTGAAGTGTTGTTTTGAAAATGGCCACCCCACAATAGTAAGGGCAAACAAAATCCCCAATATTAAATGAGTTAACACCAAAGGAATAGCGCCGACAAAAAACCAAATAATATTCAAAATCGAATATAAACAACCGCTTCCATCTTCAACCTTCTTCGCTTCAAGTCCAAAAGGCATTAACTCAAAAAGTGCCAATTTAAAACATTGAAAGCCAAATGGAATACCTATTATAGTTGCGCAAAGCATTATACCTGCAGCAATATATTCCATAGCAGTTAAGAATCCGCCAAAAACCAACCAAACTATATTACCAACTAATTTCATGTGTATTAATATTTTACTTAAAGTTAGAACTTTAAATGCTAAAGTGATAAATTTGGTATTCAATATGAAATAATAAGTTATCCGCCAAAACACATTAAGTATCATGACTGACTTTAGCTTGAAATCTTGGGTAGAATCTGCACACAATTCTGATTTTCCTATACAAAATTTGCCCTTTGGAATCTTTTCTACAAGTAAGAAATCAGCTAGAGCTGGAGTTGCTATTGGAAATAAAATTGTTGACCTCCTTGAGTTAGCACTTAATAATTTCATTGAAGTAGAAGTAGAACTACTCAATCAGGATTCATTAAATGCCTTAATGGAACTTGGTAGGCCAGCTGCAACAAAGTTGAGAAACCAAATTCAAGATTTACTAAGTGAGGATAATGACCAACTAAAAGATTCTACCCATAGGGGTAGTGTTATGGTTAATATGAGTGAGGCGACTATGTATATGCCTGTCAAAGTAGGAGACTATACTGATTTTTACAGTAGTGAAGATCACGCGAGAAATGTTGGAACGATGTTTAGAGATCCGGAAAATGCTCTCTTACCAAATTGGAAACACCTCCCTGTTGGGTATCATGGAAGAGCAAGTTCAATTGTCGTTTCACCAGCCAGTATCCATCGTCCAAAAGGGCAAACCAAAGCAGATGATGCCACAGCCCCAAGTTTCGGTCCTACCCGACTTTTTGATTTCGAGCTTGAAATGGCTTTTATCACTTGTAAAAAAACCAAATTAGGCGAATCTATACCAGTAAATGAAGCTGAAAATGCTATCTGGGGTATGGTAATTTTTAATGATTTAAGTGCTCGAGATATTCAAAAATGGGAATATGTTCCCTTGGGGCCATTTCTTGCCAAAAATTTTGGCTCTGTTATTTCTCCATGGGTAGTAACTATGGATGCATTAGAACCTTTTAGAACAAAAGGGTATAAACAAGACCCCAAAGTTCTCCCTTACCTTAAACATAAAAAGGATGCCAACTTCGATATTCACCTAGAAGTTGCCCTTCAACCAGAAAATGGTCAAGCCGAAAATATTTGCACTTCCAACTATAAGTATATGTATTGGAATATGAACCAACAATTGGCTCATCAAACCGTCAATGGATGTAATTTAAATGTAGGTGATATATATGCATCAGGAACGATAAGTGGTCCAAATGAAAACTCATATGGTTCGATGCTCGAATTATCCTGGAAAGGGACAAAGCCAATAAAACTTTCGGATGGTAGTGAACGCAAATTTATGCAAGATGGAGATACTTGTATCATGCGTGCACATGCCGAAAAAGAGGGTGTTCGAATTGGCTTTGGAGAGTCCGCCGTTAAAATCCTCCCAGCAATATAATGGCATCAGCCTTTGGACATGCTGCAAGTGCGCTTGCCATTAGTAATATATTTAGGCTTAAAAGTAAGCTTTCCAAAAAGGTAATACTTCTTGGAATCGTGTGTAGTATTATTCCTGATATAGATGTCGTGAGTTTTAGCTTAGGCATTCCTTACGAAAATATGTGGGGACACAGAGGGATAAGTCACTCGATTACTTTTGCTCTATTATTGAGTCTATTGATTAGTTTTACCATTAGTAAAAGCAAACAACGTTTTTTTGCAATCTCTATATTTCTCTTCTTGTCCACCATATCTCACAGTATTTTAGATGCCATGACCACAGGCGGCAGTGGCGTAGCATTTTTTGCTCCATTTGACAACAGTCGATACTTCTTGCCCTGGCGCGTGATAAAAGTGTCCCCTATTGGCTTGCAAAAATTTTTAAGTGAATGGGGGCTAGCTGTTTTGAAAAGTGAGTTTATTTGGATTGGCATTCCTCTTTTATTGAGCTTTATTATCTTTAGAGTCTATAAACCAAAAATCCGATGATTTCATACGACCCGCTAGAAGTCCCCATTCGAAAACGACATCAATTTATTACAGGATCCGTAGGCCCAAGGCCTATTTGCTGGGCAAGTACAGTCAATGAAAAAGGAGAATCCAATTTAGCACCGTACAGTTTTTTCAATGCGATAGGCTCTAACCCTCCCCTCCTGGTTTTCTCCAGTAACCGAAGAGGAAGAGATAATACCACCAAAGACACACTACACAATATAAAAACAACGAAAGAAGTGGTTATTAATGTGGTTCCGTACCGATTAGTTAACCAAATGAATATTAGCAGTACAGATTACTCAAGTGAAGTCAATGAATTTGAAAAAGCGGGTGTAACTGGCATTAAATCCAAATTGGTTAAGCCCTTGCGTGTAAAGGAGAGTCCTGTTCAGTTTGAATGTAAAGTCAAAGAAATTGTGACATTTGGCGATATTGGTGGTGCCCCGAACCTATTTATTTGCGAAATTGTGCAGATGCATTTCAGTGAGGATATACTAGACGATGAAGGAATGATAGATCCGCAAAAAATTGACTTAGTGGGTAGAATGGGAAAGGAATATTATGTGCGTGCGCAAGGCAGTTCCATTTTTGAAATCAATAATCCATTTAGTAAAATCAATCTTGGCTTCGATGGACTTCCTAAGCACATAGTGGAAAGCGCTGTGCTAACGGGTAATGAAATTGCGCAGCTAGCCATGGAAACAAGCTTACCCAACGAGAATGAAATAAAGGAAGTTCGAAATGAACTGGCAATCAATTTTTCTGAAGACCGTGAAAGTAATGCTAAACGATTAATAGAAGCAGGAGAGATACGAAAAGCACTTTGTATTTTAATCTAATCAACCATGAAAAAATTTATATTTTTAGTGCTATTTGTTTCACTATTCATCATACTGGTAGGCGGATATACCGTATTTAGAAAAAATCATTTCGTTTCAAAAGAAGCCACTATACAGAAATATAAATACCCTAATTCTCAATTCGTAGATTGGGAAGGCATTAAAGTTCATTTGACCGAACAAGGAAGCGGAAATACAAGTGTAGTATTGATTCATGGTTTGGGTGGCGCAATGCACGAATTTAAACCATTAGCAGAGCGATTGGCAAAGAATTATCATGTGGTAAGTTTCGATTTGCCCGGATTTGGCCTAAGCGATGCCCCCTCACATACAACTGATATACAGGCAGTATACAGAGATTTTATGGGTTTTATTTTAGATAACTACATCAAAGACACCTGTTACCTTATTGGAAACTCTATGGGTGGAATGATAGCTTGGAATACCGCTCTTAATAAAATGAAAAAAATTCAAAAGTTAGTGCTACTTGCTCCAGCGGGATATGATATGGTTCAAATTGCAGAGAAAAACGCGGAGTGGATTAACCAGCCAATCATTCGTTTTTTATTGGCTAAAGGCGCTGCACGGTTTATTGCAAAGAGTAATGTCAAAATGTGTTTCTATGATGATGAGCATATCGATCCTGAACTTTATGATAGGAAGTACGGGATGATGAATAAGGTGGGTAATTTAGAGTATCTCAAACAAATAGCTGGTTATAAAAACTTTATGGATACAAGTGCCATTAAGCAGATAGTTACACCTACCCTATTAATTTGGGGTACGGAAGATGAAATCATCCCTTTTAGTCATGCTGAACGATTTAACCGAGATCTACCTAATTGTACTTTCTTGACGTACAACAATTGTGGCCATGCTCCTATGCTAGAGGAACTAGATAAGTGTACTGCCGATATTCTTAAGTTCTTCGATATTTAGTACACGAGACCCTTTCAAGTCCTCTTGAAAGGATTATAAAGGTGATGTCGTGCAAAAAAAATCGCGTTTGTTAGGATAACCTGAAAAAAATCGAGAAAGTAGCAGAATCATCCTTGTCTCGGGACACCTTGTAATTAATAGAATGAATTTAGGGGTTAACACCTTAAAGAGCTTAAACAATTGTGAATAAAATCTTACTTTTACACTACTATGGGAAAAATGAAAACACCACTTACCGAGTTACTAAATATTAAGTACCCAATCATCCTTGCTCCTATGTTTTTAGTGAGTAATGAAGAAATGAGTATTGAAGCAATAAAAGCAGGCATTGCGCCTTGTATTCCAGCCTTAAATTGGAGAAAGGATGAGCAAATGCGTTCAGGTCTCAAAGAAATCAGAGAAAAAGCTGGAGGTCCCATAGGAATTAACTTGATTGTAAATAAATCAAATATCCATTACAAACGACAATTAGCCACCTGTGTAGATATGAAAGTTGATTTTATTATCACGTCTTTAGGATCACCTGAAGAAGTAATTAATCAATGTAAGCCACATGGCATTAAAGTGTTTTGTGACGTGGTTGATGTAGCCTACGCAGTAAAAGTTGAAAAACTAGGAGCGGATGCCGTTATTGCCGTGAATAAAGAAGCAGGCGGTCACGCGGGCCCCATGATGAGTGCAGAACTCATTCCTTTATTAAAATCAAAAATAAACATCCCCGTCATTTCAGCTGGAGGCGTTGGAGATGGAGCCGGAATCTGGAAGAGAATCAATCAAGATGGCGCTGTTGGCGTGAGTATGGGCAGTATTTACATTGCAACTCCTGAAGCTCCTGTATCTGAAGAATATAAGCAAGCATGCGTGGATTATGGCGCAGATGACATCGTCTTGACAACTAAAATTTCGGGTTCACCATGTACCGTAATTAACACCCCTTATGTGCAAGAAGTAGGAACGAAACAAAACTGGTTTGAGAAGTTCTTAAGCAAGAATAAAAAGCTCAAGAAGTATGTGAAAATGCTCACCTTCTATAAAGGTATGAAGTCGGTAGAAAAAGCTGCATTCACTTCAACTTATGAAACCGTATGGTGCGCAGGTCCTTCCATCGAATATACTAAAGCCATTCGATCGGTTAAAGAAATTACAGAAGAACTTGTGCAACAATACCATGGAGTAAGCTCAAGTGAAGAGAAGAAGAAATACGCTATGGAAAATTCTGTAGTAAGACGAAACTAACAGTAAAAAAATAAAGCACTTATGGAAAATTTCTTAGGATTTATAGCCCCTGGAATTGTATACGCCTATATATTCATTTTAAATGCCATCTTACCTGGACGTTGGGTGATCGGCTACGTGACCAAAACTGGTACTGATGAAAAGCTAAAATATCGTCTTAATGGCTTACTCGTCTTATTTGTCACGATTGCAACTTGGGCTGGACTTTGTTACACAGAATTTTTAGCTTGGGATTGGTTTTATACTGTACGCTGGCCTGCCTTGTTTGGAGCCATATTTTTCGGTTTAGCTTTTTCATTCGCGATTGTAATCCCTTATTCTAAAGTTAAAAACTCTTTTTTATCGGACTTCTATTTAGGTAGATTAGAAAATCCGCAATTATGGGGAGGAAGAATAGATGCGAAGATGTGGCTTTATTTGATTGGGGCTATCATGCTAGCTATAAATATATACAGCTTTGCGGCTCATCACTACCTCTTGCATGGTTCAGCATCCAATATTGGACTATTTGTTGGTGTTGGTCTGTTGTCTTATTTTATCGTAGACTATCTTACATTTGAAGAGGTTCATCTCTATACCTATGATATTTTTGCGGAAAGAGTAGGGTTTAAATTAGGCTGGGGATGCATAGCCTTCTACCCTTTCTTTTACACTATTCCATTTTGGTCAACTGCAGTGCTGTCTAGCCCTAATCAACCAACTTGGCTGATAGCTTTGGGTGCTCTTGTGTTTTTTAGTAGCTGGGGACTATCAAGAGGTGCAAACATGCAGAAATACTTTTTTAAACGAGACCCTACAAAGTCTTTTTTAGGAATTCAACCAGAAACAATAACAGATGGCAATCGAACACTTTTGGTGAATGGATTTTGGGGCTTGAGTAGACACATTAATTACCTTGGTGAAATAGGTATGGCATCGGGCATTGTAATCGCTGTTGGACATATACTTTTACCTTGGCCATGGTTATATCCTTTGTATTATGTCGCCTTATTATTCCCAAGACAAATGGATGATGATAAACGTTGTGCAGCTAAATATGGTCCGCTTTGGGATGAATATTTGAAGAAAGTTCCTTATCGAATTATTCCAAAAATTTATTAAATACTAAAAGTTTAATCGCGAGTACTTAAGTGCTATTTCTTTTTATGCAAGTTTTAACATAATTCTTACTATTCAAAGCTTTATTAATTGAATGATTGTTAAGTTGAAAGTTGGTGATAAGAAGGTAATTTAAACAAATGCACGCAAACTTATTCAAGCTTTTTATCTTCGTGCATCAAATAACCCCCTAATGGCCAAACTCCCCAAGCAATATCAATTTATAGATCTGTCTGATTATGGTCGATTCATTGCGAGGTATATTGCATCAGCGTTAAAAAACACGTCCATCACCCCTATTCATGTAACTTCCTGGTTTATTGCTTCCGGTTTATTGGCAATCCTGTGTATACTTAACAACTATTTTATTCTAGCAGCATGTTTTCTAATACTAAAATCAATTTTAGACGCCGCAGACGGAGAGCTTTCTCGATTGAAAAACACGCCATCATACGTAGGAAGATACTACGATTCAATTGCTGATATAATATTGAATTTTCTTTTTTTACTTACTATTTGGTACATCAATGACAGCTCACTATTGTTAATGATTTTAGCTTTCATTGGCATCCAGTTGCAGGGAACTTTATACAATTATTACTATGTGATATTACGGAATAACGTGGACGGGGATACAACTAGTCGAATATTCGAAGATCACATTCCCATTGCTTTTAAAGGTGAAACTCAACACGCAGTGCAAATCTTTTATAAGGTTTACAACTTCCTGTATATCCCTTTCGATAAAGTCATTTATCTAATGGACCAAGATGCGATGCACAGCAAAAATTTTCCAGGATGGTTTATGACCTTGCTATCCACTTTTGGACTTGGTTTCCAAATCCTTGTCATTGCTATTTTATTAGTTCTGCATCTAGAGATTTATGTGATTCCCTTTTTTATCGTTTATTCTTTTATGATTTTTGTTTTTATAGGTATTCGGAGATATTCGTTAAAATAAATCCTTAAGGACATTATAACTCGTACATCTTTCTTGTGGTATCGCCCATAATTTTAATAGCTAATTTACGGGGTAAAACACGATGCATAATGAAGCTAGCAAGACGATTAGCAAAGCCAGTTATTATTCGAGGTTGTTTTCCCAGTTTCTCAAAACACTCCGCTACAACTTCCTCAGGAGTCTGAACTTTTGGCTCTATCAAACCTGCCTTTTTCGGTTGAGTATTTAAGAAATTTGGACTGGAAGTGGCGCCCGCTACACAAGCTATCACATCTACCCCCTTATTCTTCCATTCATACCATAAACTTTCTGCAAGAATGGTGTCAAATGCTTTGGTAGCGGCATAAGTCGACAAATAACCTGCACCCTGAAGACCGGCCAAGGAACCCATCAAGACAATTGCTCCTCGTTTTCTCAAGAGCATTTTTGTTCCTAAGTCCTGAACCATACTTAATGGAGTCATTATGTTTGTTCTAGCTATTTGCAAATGGTGTTCCGTGTCATTTTTTTCAAAAGCACCTATATAGGATAAGCCAGCATTATATATAAAAACATCAATATCATATTGATCAACGGCATGAAGTAAAGATTCTGCTGCATCCACTGCAGATAAATCACAAGAAATGATCTGCACACTTACCTTATATTTCTCCTCTATTTCTTTAGCTAAAGCCGCCAAGGGATCTATCCGTCGAGCTACGATAAGCAAATCCAATCCACACATCGCTAAGTGTTTTGCAAATGCGGCACCTATACCCTCTGATGCTCCAGCAATTAAGGCCGTTTTGCCATATTTCATTAGTAAACTCATCAGATAAAGATACGCGGAAAAATAAAAGACTGCTCCAATTATCCATAGATTCTCGTATCTTTAGAATATGTCGTTAATCCATACAGAGATTTAACTTAGTCTAAAAAAGAAAATAAATTATACGATGAATATTCAATTGAACACAGATAAAAATATCGAAGGGCACGAAAGATTAGAACTCTACATTAATAGTTTGGTCAAAGATAAAATGTCGCGATTTGCGGATCATCTGACGCGTATAGAAATTCATCTTTCTGATGAAAATGCTGCAAAAGAAGGACCTGAAGATAAGAAGTGTGTGATGGAAGCAAGACCAAAAAACATGCAGCCGATTGTTGTAAGTTGCCATGCAGATACAATAGAAAAATCTATTACGATAGGAATAGGTAAACTCAAAACAGCTTTGGAATCTCGAATTAATCGCTCGTAAAAAGTATGAATAAGGATTTTCTAAAAACTTACCTTCCCTGAAAGAATAAAATTTCTACCAGCAGCGGCAATGCCACTGCTGTAAGATTTATACCGTAAATCTAGAATGTTTTCCATGCCTGCACTAATACTAAAGTTTTTATTTAAACGATAAGAGGTCTTTAAATTAAGCGTAGCCCAAGCTGGAGAGAATGGATTACCGTCCTCATCAATAGCATAAAGATATTCTTTACCTTTCTCCTCTTCCGGTAAATTTTCAAAACTCACCCCTCCGCTAAACAAAGTATACAAATCTATAAACAAACCCTTATGTTTAAAAGTCAGATGTGCTGCCCCAAACATTGGTGCCGCATGTCTTGAGGCACTTCGTGTGCCATCAGCCAACTCCTCCCTACCTCTCTGATAATTGTAAACTGCATTTAAACCAAAACCATGAGGAAGTTTAGCTTCCAAACCCACTTGTGCTCCATAAACATGAGCACTCGCTGCATTTTGAACGGCCTGTACTTGACTCAATTCCCCCTGGTAAACAATACTGTCTTGTCCATTAAGACTGAAGTCTCGTCTAACCATAGCATTCTGCAAAAAAGTGTAATAAGTACTTGCATCAATCTTCCAATTATTTTTAACTATTTGCGCAAATCCAATTTCTCCGTTATATACATACTCCGCTTCTAAGTTGGTGTTAGGGATAACAACAGATCCTGGTTCTGAATCAAATATCTTACCGATATCATCGATGTTAGGCGCTCGAAAACCCGTCGAGAAATTAGCACGAACAGTCGTATTTGAACTTGGTGTATAAATAGCTCCCATACTGCCTGTTACAGAACCTTTACTTAGATTAGCTTCAGCTTGAGGCAAAGGATAATAAGCCAAGTTATTTCTAAAGTCAGCCTCTATTAAGAAATGAGCATATCGCAAACCTGCTTGGATATTAAAATTATCACTTGCCTTAAATTGATAGCTTGTATAAATACCCGCAGAAGCCCAAGCAGCATTTGGATATCTAGAGGCAGCAACAAAAGCAGCTCCTGAATCGATATTCTTCGTTTCTCCTTCAGAACTCACCACATTATTCACGAATTCTGCTCCATAGTAGACTTTGTGCTTACCAAGAAAGGTTTTTACAAAATCAAGGTTTGCAGAGTAGGCGAAAACTTTTTCTTCTTTGGTAGAACGAATCAGCTCATTAAAATCACGATCAATTCTACTTTCGTTAAAATACTGATGCGCCAGACGAATATTCATTTCATCAAAAGCTATATTGGTTCTCTTATAAGCAATTGTTAACTGATTCATCAGCCATTTTTGCGGACCATAGTTCCATTCCGCACTTCTAGGCAAGTCATTCAGATATTGAATATGTCGATCATAACGACCATAGCTTGAAGTTTCAGAATAATGAAAAGCATAGGTTAAATCCCAATTTCTATTGGGCTTAAATGCAAGCTTTTGCATCACATTAATCTGCGAGTAGGCAGTTGGTATTTGTTTTAATGGATCATCATTTGTGATAAGTACGTCCAGACTATCCTTTCTTTGGACATAAAATGGACGTAAATATTCATCAGGACCGTGACCTCCCATCTTCAAATCACCAAAATTCGAATAAGTAAAACTCGTTAACATGGCAAGCTTTTTCCATCCCAAGTTAAGGTCAGCATGCGCGCTTATCTCATTGTTAGCTGAGGCAAATCGAGTTAGTGCATTCCCCTTCGCGTACAACTTATCCTTAGATGAAAACTGAGGAGTCAAAGTAGTGAAACTCATTACACCGCCAATTGCATCGCTTCCATAAATTACCGAACCCGGGCCAAACATGATTTCAGTGTTTTCAGTAGCAAAGGCATCTAAGGAAATTACATTTTGAATATTCCCACTTCTAAAGATTGCTGTGTTCATTCTTACCCCGTCAACTGAATATAATAGCCGATTAGTAGAAAAACCTCGTATCATCGGACTCCCTCCACCTTGCTGACTTTTTTGGATAAATACCTCTCCAGAACTGGCTAACAAATCAGCCGTAGTTTGCGGATTTGACAAGACTACATCCTTAGCAGTTATACGAGATATTTTGCCAGGTATTTCTTTATTACTTTGCCTCCATTTAGTAGCGCTTACCACCACATCATCTAAAGAAAAACTACTTGGCTTAAGCTTAATCTCAAAAAAACGATTTAGAATTTCCTTGAAGGATATACTCAAATTTTCAAAGCCTACACTTCTAATTTCTATGTTTTCTATATCCAAAAAATCGCTGATATCAGCCTCTCCTTTACCATTAGTAATTGCAAATAAAGAAGGGCTATTGCTTGAAATCGTAGCCATCTCTATAGGCTCGTTCGTCTCCTCATTCTCAATTATTAAGGTTTGTGCTTGAACCAAACTAGGGATACAAATACTAAATAGAAAAAGAAATCGAATCACGCTAATTATTAATGTTTATTATGTACAATAGAACTGGAAAACCAACTGGGTCTCCATCAATATTGGTCAGACAAAAGTAAGAAAGTTTGCTCGATTGTAAGGCATGTTAGCTTATCCTATGTTTTGAAACCAATTAGTCAATAAAACTAGGCATCCACTAGGTAAATAAATCCATCTAGCTGGTGCAACAATAAAAATTTAAAAAAGCAATGCACGCATTGCTTTTTTTACTTATCTTTGACATATAAAATTTATCAAAATGGTGAAAGGTTGTTCATTTATAGAAAAAGCAGGAAATGCAAATGAAATATTTGTTCCTGAAGAGTTTACCGAAGAGCAAAAAATGATTAAGCAAATGGTCACTGATTTCTGTGTGACAGAGATTCAAGAACCCATGTTAAAAAGAGGAAGGGAGCTATATGCAAGTAATGATGAGGATCTTGCTGAAGTGGCTAAGCTACTAGAAAAATCAGCAGATTTGGGCCTGTGTGGTGTCGCGATCGCTGAAAAGCACGGCGGAATTGATTTAGACTTCAATACAGGATTAATTTTTGCAGAAGCTGGGGCTCAAGGATTTTCATTTGCAACGACCATAGGCTGTCAAACCTCTATTGGTTCATTACCTATTGTATACTATGGTAATGAAGCACAAAAAGATAAATACTTACCTGGTGTGGCAAGTGCCGCGCTTAAAGCCTCATATTGCCTAACGGAGCCCAATGCAGGAAGTGATGCCAATTCTGGAAAAACAAGAGCTGTTTTAAATGAAGCAGGGACCCATTATATGCTGAATGGCCAAAAAATGTGGATTACCAATGGCGGTTTTGCTGACTTGTTTATCGTATTTGCCAAAATTGATAATGACAAGAAACTATCTGCATTTATTGTTGAGAAGGATTTTGGAGGTATTACATTAGGAGCTGAGGAGAAAAAAATGGGAATTAAAGGTTCTTCTACAGTTCAGGTTTTCTTTAATGACTGTCCCGTTCCTGCGGAAAACCTTTTAGCAAAAAGAGAAGAAGGATTCAAAATTGCACTAAACATACTTAATTCAGGAAGAATTAAGTTGGCAGCAGGCACAACCGGGGGTTGTAAGTTCTCAATCGATAAGTCTGTCGCTTATGCTAAAGAACGTAAGCAATTTAACACCGCTATCGCTGAGTTTGGAGCAATAAAAAATAAAATTGCCAAGATGGTCGTGCATACCTTTGCTGCTGATTCTGCAATATACCAGGTAGGTCGAAACATCGACATCAAAACCACCGAATTCAAAGCTGCAGGTTTAGAAGATGGAAAAGCAAAAATTAAAGCCTTACGGGAGTTTGCTGTAGAATGTGCTATTCTTAAAGTCAAAGGATCGGAAAATGCAGATTTCGTATTGGATGAAACCTTGCAAATTCATGGAGGGATGGGTTATAGCATGGAAACCGGCATTGAAATGGGGTATCGAGATGCTCGAATTACCCGTATTTATGAGGGGACCAATGAGATTAATCGAATGTTATCCGTTGCTGAATTAACCAAAAGACACCTAAAGAGTAAAGAGATTAACCTTACAAAAGCAGGGAAAAATGTTCCGAGACTATTGTTCAAACAAGCCTTACCATTTTCTTCTAACAACGAAGCGCGTATTATTGAAAACATCAAAGCATGTTTCCTGTTAATATCTGGAGCCACCGGGAAAAAACTTGGGAAAAAACTTGTGGACGAGCAAGAAATAGTAATGAATTTAGCTGATATTTTGGCAGAAGGATTCCTTGCAGAAGCGGCTTATTTAAGGCTTGAAAAACTAAAAACTAAAAAGCTATCCGATTCAGAATCCTTAAAAATTATGGACAAAATAGTTAAAGTATATCTATATGAAGCATTGGATACTGTGCGAAAAGCAGGCAACGAAATTATTGATGCCTACACTGATGGTATGAATAAAAAAATGATGAGATATCTATTAGGGCTATTGACTAAACGATACAATATTAATGCAAAAGCATTGAGGCGTGAGATAGCGGAATACGCCTACGCTAAAGACGGCTACCCTTTTTAAATTAGAGTTATAGAAAAGTTTAAGTTCACTTTTATTATTCCGATAATCATTAGTTTAACTCTCAGCTAGGCAAAAGTCCGGACCCATGGAAGAAAGACTTTAATACGCTCTTTTAAACACTTTGATTCGCTTGAGGAATAAGCCCTTTAAAGTTTCTGCTCAATAAAACTATCAACGCCATATTAAAGAAGAAAAACGAGCCAGTTTTGTCTACTTCAATCATATCACTGAAAAGTAAATTAACTACTATTGCTATCATCGAAAGCAAGACAGCTTGAGCTAAAAGTTTATGGTTACCAACTTGTTGATGCAAGATTTTCTCTCCCCAAACAAAAAATGCAATAATTAGAGAGACAAAGATTCCTAAGCCAATCAAACCCTGCTCAACGGCCGTCATAAGGAAATAATTATGTACACCACTCCTTTCTTGATTGTCGCTAATCCAAGTTTCAAAAACAAAAACTGTATAGTTCTTGTAATTTTCTACAAAACCATTGGGTCCAAAACCAACAATGGGGCGATCTCCTATCATATGAACCGCAGCAATCCAACGATATATCCGCTCCATACTACTCACATCTTCTGCCTTAAATGTGGCATCTATTAAATCCCCAAACTCATACTGAGAAACTGTGTTCGTAGATGGAGTATATGCGAGGTAATGATTTTGATCAGTGATATACTTTCCTGCAAATACTGCAACAATTAAAGCAACAATAATAGCCAGCTTTGCCCTTCTTAAACGAAAAATAGCAAAAGCACCTAGCATAGCTAATATAGCCAAGTAACAGGCCCTTGTGTATGAAAAATAAATGGCTATCAAGTATATCAACACACTAAATACGAGCAAATTATACTTTGTACTATACTTTGGATACCATGTTCTGGCATACACCACAAAAGGCAAAAATACCGCTAAAATAGCTGCATAATTCACATGATTTCGATAAAAAGGTCTTAAAACGGAATTAATTAAGCTAAAGTCAAAACCAACTAGCGCATGGCGCACTAATGCTAAAAAAACTGTAGCACTCAATGGAATAAAAATGAACCAAAACGCTTTTTTCACATCATCCATTCCCTGAATCACTAACGCCGTTACTAGCAGGAAGGTCGTAACATACCAGCATTTAGCCAATATGAATTTAAATGAAAATAAGGGAACTGTTGAAAAAATACTAGCTATTAGTATCCAAACAAGATGCAAAATAAGCAACAACATAAGCGGATTACTAAAAAAAGAAAAATCTACTTTTCGTGCATTTCGAATCAAATAGAAAAGTGCAATTAATAAAAATCCTACCATTAAAGGTTCTGTAGGTAAGTCAGTGGCTAAGCTTTCAGTGACGTCAAATTCTATGGATAACGGAATAAGAGCTAACAAAAAAAAGTACAGTATCTTGAAATTTAGTACAGCCCATATACCAAGAGGAATGATTAAAGGAAGAGCTAAAAGAACCTTTTCCTCAAAATAAAAGCCCATTAACAGACTAAGCACACTTATTACCCCGCAGGTATAATAAAGAATATAATCTTGCAATCTAATGGACGTCAATGGTTTCAAACTATTATTTATCTAGTTCATCTTTGATATCATTTATCTGCTCAATCCCTAAAGCCCCTAGACAAGCTAAAATAAAGCCTAAAATAGTCGTAGCAAGGCAGATTTTTGAACGAACCGGTTTTAACTTGCGTTCTGCTGGATAAGCATTTTCAATTATTTCTATACCAGCCATTTTTTGATTGCTTGCTAACTCATACTGCTCAGCCAATGTGTTCATCTCATTAAAATCCTCCATTGCATTGTCGTACTGTGACTTGTATAGACCGTATAACTCATCTTTGGGTTTAACACTCATCAATACTTGAAGCAAAGAATCAAGAGCTATTTTCTTTTGATTAGCTTGATTATCAAACAATTCAGCAAGTTGTCTCTTATTCGCTTCTATAGGACGAGTAGTTTCATTTGCGATAGTTGCTACCACATCATTCACTATTTCAGCGGCCAAATTTGGATCTGTATCGATTAAATTTATTCGAATCGCATCTTTATCAGTTTTGTAGACTTGGTAGTTTTCCATAAACTCTTCTGTCGTATTACTTGCTTCATACTTTTTGCCTTTATAATCATAATGGCTGACAATATCATATTTATTGATTATGTATTGAACCAAGGTGGATGAAGTAGCGACGGTAATAATCCTGTTTGCATCATGTTTTGAACCATAATAATAATCCTCCGCATCCACAGATTCACTTCCAAACAATGCTCCTCTATCTCCCATACTTTGGTTGACAGGATAAACAATAGCAAAACTTTGGTAGTAAGGCTTCATAATAAATACGCTCGTAATTATCGATCCAATACCTGCTAAAAGCGTCAGCAGAGTAATGTGCCACTTCCACTTCAACAATGTTTTTATTACACTTATCAAATTAAATTCAGCATTCATACAAAAATAGATTTAGGTCTAAAGAACATTAAGTTTTTGAATATTAAGTAAACGTAAAATTAAGGACAAAATTACAGCTAAGAGTATAAAGATGGCAATTTTGAAAAACCAAAGTATCTCCATGTCATTAATCAGGAACAAAGAAAGTCCCAGAACCAGCATATATGCAGCACTGCGGTATATGAGTTTTACCTCAAACCCGGTGTTCCAGTGTTTCAATACATATACCATCTGGCATATAGCCATCAGAGTCTGTGAGAAAAATGTTGCTTGAGCAGCTCCAATTGCTCCGTGAGTAGGAATACGCCAATAATTTAATGCGACATTTAATACAATTGTAAACAAAGCAAAAATACTGATCCATTTTAGGTGACCTGCAGCGGTAAGAAATCCACCAAAAATATAACTTACAAATACCATAGGAAAAGTATAGAGTAAAATTTGAAAAGATACATACCATGTCGAATCACCCTCTTGGTATAATAAATGTATTATTTCTGGATGAAAGAATCTAATCACAAACAATAAAGGAACTGCTAAAAATATCATTAGTGAAAATGCTGTCCATAGCACCTCCCCAAAAGGTTCCTGGGCAGATAACTTACGCGTAAAAAAAGGAATAAGTAAAGAGGCTAACAAAAATGGAACCATATTGACTGCATCTAGTATTCGATAAGCCGCTGCATATACGCCAGCTTGAATATTTCCTGTATCCGCTAAAAGTTTTTCCAACATTACAGCATCGATTCGTGTGTAAATTGTCATGAGTAACACCACCACTGCGTAAGGTAAAGACCGTTTTAATAATGGCACTAGAACATTCTTATCAAGGCGTGGAAAAAGAACCTCTCCTTTCCAAGCTAAGACAGACAAGGATAGAGCAGCACAGAGAGTAAGTGCAATGGTTTGGGCATAGATAAAGTCAATTATCTCAAAATCTCCAAACCATGAAGTATATAATAACAATGCACAGAAAAATATACTCAGGACCCTGTCAAAAACAGAAAAGAAAGCATCCCATTTATACCATTGCATGGCGGTAAAATTACTTCTACTAAACAGAATAAAAGATAAGAGTAACTGGTTTATAGCAAGAAAAAAGAGCATTTTTTTCTGCAGAAAAGAATATCCTAATACCAGCGCTAAACAAAAAGTAAACGCAAAGTAAAGAATAGCCATCATACCTTTTAAGGCAAATAGCTTTCCGAATAAAGAAGG
>JADHRO010000150.1 GCA_016777395.1 Chitinophagales bacterium
GGCTTGCCGAAGTCAAATCAATGAAACCCAAGAGAGACTGAGTAATATCGTTGAGTCTAAGCAGTTTGAAATTATTTCTGTAGACTTAAGTGATTTTAATAGCATCAATTCACTGGTAGATCAGCTTTCTCAAAAGAATATTGCTTTGGATGTTGCCATTTTTAACGCAGCTATGGTGCCAAGTGGCGCAAATAAGCTAGCCAGTGGATTGGATGAAATGTTTCAAGTGAATTACCTATCCAAGTTTTATTTGGTAAATAGCTTGCTCAATAATAATTTAATTCCTTCAGCCGCACGTATTATTTTTATTTCCTCAGAATCCCATCGAACCAATAAAGCAATTGATTTTCAAAACTTAGGAATCTTTGAGGAATATAATATGGGTAAGGTGATTGAACTTTATGGCTATTATAAATTGGTCTTAAATACTTTTGCCGTTCAGCTTTCTCGACGATTGTCAAAAGAATCTAAAAATATTGACGTATTTGCCATGTGTCCGGGTCCTGTCAACTCCAATATTGCGCGAAAAGCACCAGCATGGGTGCAGCCAATTTTGAAAGGAGTTTTTACTTTATTTTTTAGCTCGCCAGAAAAGGCGGCTAAACCAGCGATTTATTTAGCATGTGCCAAGGATATAAGCGGTAGGGAAAATTTATACTTGCATTTGATGCAAGACAAAGCTATGGATGATAAAGCACTAAAACCCACCAATGGGATAGCTCTTTGGCAACGTTCGGAAGAATTACTGGCTGCGCTGAAGATATAAGTCTTCAGCACGCTTTTTTAAGCTGACCCCAACCGAGTCAAATCCATTTTGAATGTCTTTTTTGAAGCCCAGCATGACGAGTGGAACTAATAAACCCCAAAACTTATCATAGGTATAGTACTTTGTTTTAATCGGACTAAGCACTTCTAATATTTGTGCCCGTTCAGTGCGCACAGGAAAGGTTTTGGTGATACCCCAAGCGATAGACTCTTCGGTTTTGTTCCACAGTAAAGTTTCTGTTTGTATTCTGATTTTTTTATTCTGCTTCATATCAACATGCAGATGAACGGGGTTGCCAATTACCAAGTCGCACTCAATTTTCGGTGTGAATGGATTCCATAGATGATAATTATCAAAATCCAGTAATATCTCCCAAACCAGGGATTTTGGAGCTTCAATTTCTATTTGGGATTCAATTATTTGCATGACATTTATATTGCGGATAACTGCTCAATATTTTATTAAACATAAAGATAGTAAGAATCAGTCTTTTATTTGATTACATCTATTTGATCGGTTATCAAATATTCAATGAATATTTGGCTTATCTCTTGAAATTATTTGACCACAATAAAAATTCTTTATTTCACGCTCAATTGTTTATATTTACTATAGTTCAAATCTAAGTGCTATCAGGTATTCAACTCACATTTTATTTTTTCTTTTGCTTCTTGCACTCAGTGCTTGTGAGAAGGAAGAAATATTTATACCAGATAATGACCCTTTAGATGACACGTACATATCTACGCTTCAAGTAGAGAATTATATCAATAGAATATTTATTGATTTAATTGGTCGAGAACCCTTAGATACTGAAATGGCACTCGAGTTAACTACTCTTCAAAATGCTGAACTCAGCGAAGAAGCTCGAAGAAGTTTAATCGAAAAACTGCAAAGTGATGTTGCCATAATTCCTGGCGATTCGACTTACCAACGCGCCTATTATTATAGATTGTTTGAAGTGGTAAAAGCTCGTATGATCGAGGGTGTTGAGAATGACTATCTTTTAGAGGATAGAAATAATTTTGTGAATTCTATGCAAGCGGCTATGGCTTCCGGAGATTCTGCAAATGCGGCTTATCACAGGGATCAAGTGAATGAGATAGATGCAGTTTTAGCCATTCCGCAAAACTACATGAAAGATTCAATAGGCATTCAAGAAGTCTTTTATAGAATGATTGATAATTATGTCTATGATATCATTAACATGAATACCTTCAATTTTGTAAATGCAACATTTTACGATTTATTCTATCGCTTTCCAACCCAACAGGAATATGATATTTCATTCGAGATGATTGAAAATAATGTGTCTGGTGTTATCGTTGGAATGCCAGGAACGAATAGGGGAGAGTTCATGGAAATAATGTCCTCATCTTCTCAATTCTATGAAGGACTCATTATATGGGCTTACCAGAGCTTGTTGGTAAGGGAACCTTCAGCTGCAGAGATTCAGTATCACATGAGCTATTTCGCTTCAGATAAAAATTTCCAAGAGCTTCAAATGCAGATTATGATTACGAATGAGTACGCAAATTTTGAATAAGTGAAAAAAATAGGTTTCATATTATTGCTTGTATTAACTGTGCTTTCTGGGTGTAAGAAAGATGAGCCAGTAAAATATGGATTAAAGTCGACAGATATCTTAACCCCCAGTGTGAATAAGGATAAACAAAAAACTCCTGCTCAATATATTGCGGTCTTGTATGTCAATTTATTCCAACAAGCTATTTCTACTGCAGATCAAGTAGAGATCGAGCGCTTGCTTCGTTCAATTGGAGATAAGCGTCTGGCCTATGAATTGATAATTTCAAGCTACATGAATGATCCGCAAGTTATTTTGCCTGCTTATACGGACATGCGTGCCGATTTGGATCAATTTATCATGGATACCTATGAAAGATTTTATGTCCGACCACCTACTCAATTGGAGCAGGAATACATGAAAAACTACTTAGAAAATAATATAGATATTACTCCAGAGTTGGTTTATTTTGCTTTTGCAATTTCGGACGAATCATTCTTTTATTAATTAGTTTATTACAATGAAAAGAAGAGAATTTATTAAAAAAGTGACGGCTGCTACATTAGCGTCGGCTGTTTCACCCTACCTCTTAAAAGGAGCACCTCTGCCTCAAAGCGGTGGCGGACCACACATTGTATTTGTTGCATTCGCCGGAGGCGTTCGACAGCAGGAATCTGTTTTGCAGCGTTATCTTACCGATAGCCAGGGTTTAGTTGGGAGTGCATACGAAGGAAATATAATGTACAATATGCTAAATGGGGGAAGTCCAACAGATAAAATTGTTTACGGGATTGATCCCGCGAGTGGCTTAGCTGGCTCTCAGCCTATTCCTACCATATTGTCTCAATCCTTGCAATCACAAGGAACCCTATTTAAAGAGGTGAAAGCTGCGGGAGTTGGCCATTATAGTGGTTTGGTATCGCTTATGACAGGGTCAAAGTTTGTCAATCAAGGTTTGCGTCAACGACCGGCCATGCCTACTATTTTTGAATACGCTCGAAAGTTTATGAATTTGAAGGCTACCGAAACTTGGTTTATAGGAAATGGTATAGGTAATTCGACACCTTTGTTAAACCACAGTAATCATCCTGATTTTGGGGTTGATTTTGGTGCAAATTTCCTATCTCCTAGTGTCACATTCGGTGCTGAAGGTGACGAACATATTCAGTATGCGAAAGTCTATCATCCTGATGAAGAGCTTGGCAAAATATATGAAATGCAAAATTTCTTGAATAATGCCTATAATACAGAGAGTGATGATTTTGGGGGTATAGAAAATACCATTGAAGAGAAACATGACATCAAGCAGTTTATAAGAGAAACATTCTTTAAGAAGAATGCCGGTGCAATTGCTCATCCTCCTGTGAGTGACAATAATGATCTGCAAACGGTTGGTTATACTTGCGAGGTATTGAAATGGTTTAAGCCCAAAATTACCGTTGTCAATATGAATGCGGTGGATCAAGGGCACGATAATTTTTCTTCTTACCTAAAGAATCTGCATCGAGCAGATCATGCAGTAGGGCATTTATGGAATTACATTCAAACTCAGATTCCTGAAATGGCAGGGAACACCTACTTAATAGCTTGTCCCGAACATGGTCGAAATTTGGATCCCAACAGTATATTAGATCAAAATGATTGGTTAGCCTATGACCATAGCGATTTAAATTCTACCAGAATATTTAGTTTGATAGCAGGTCCTGGGGTTGATGCGAATTTATCCGTTGGAAGTGAAAGCAATCCTATTGGTGACATATCAGATTGTGTGTTAACTATGGCAGAAATTTTAGGTATAAAATCACAAGTTCAAGGGGAAGGTTTAGTAAGTAGTGATGCTGTTTCATTTTTTGATAGAATTTAATCTATGCTGAAATTATCTACTCATATCTTTTTGGCTGGTTTTTTTATAGCGCTTATGCAGGCATGTGGCAAAGACGATTTGCCACCTAATCCATTCGACGGGAACAATCTCAACGATAGTACACAAACCATATACCTGGAGCCAAGCAGCATTGAAGGATTGCAGCAGAATGTCTTTAAACCAACTTGCGCGAATTCAGGGTGCCACGATGGGTCCTTCGAGCCAGATTTTCGAACCATTGAAAGTACTTATTACTCATTGGTTTATCATGATATCATCAAGCAAAACCCATCCAACCCATTGGATTATAGAGTTTTGCCCGGAAATGCGAATCAATCCATTATCATGGAAAGGCTCACAGTTGATATCGGTGGAAATTCAGGTATTATGCCACTGGCAGTCGATCCGAATAGCGATTGGGAAATTAACAAGGCAAGCTATATCCAGAATTTAAGAGATTGGATAAATGACGGTGCAAAAGATGTATTCGGCAACCCCAGTCAATCCCTGAATTTTAAACCCCAACTGCTGGGGTTTGTGGTAACAAAAACAGGCAATTTAACACCTTTAAGTAGGAATATAGATGGGTTTATTGAGATACCTAATGGTACGTCATCTATCGATTTGTATCTAGCAATAGACGATAGGGAGACACCAGCCAATGATTATATCTTAAATGACATACAAATTTCGATATCGGCAGATGATTTTTCTTCTGCGAGCAATGATACACTTCAGTTCATTAATGCTCAAAATTTTATGGGCTATTCGGGTACAATGATTCCTTATCAATTTAAAATTACCATTAACAATCCAATAGGACTTTGGTCTCAAAATCAACGCCTATTTCTAAACATCAAGGTAGATGATG